>JBFGRR010000202.1:0-3526 GCA_041567215.1 Acidimicrobiia bacterium
CCCAGACGACCGAGGTCCAGCGGAAACGGCGAGTCACCAGCGCACCGAGGATGGATGCGATGACGATGACGAGAGCCGTCATCGGCGCAAAAGGAGCCGACAGGAAGACGAGGAGCGTCAGCAGTCCGAAACGCCCGAGCCAGCGGCGCTTCGACAAGATGGTGTCCAGAGCGAGCGGCAGGCCACCCAGAGCGATGAGGCCAGGCCAGTAGGAGGCGCCGCTCATCGCCAGCGCAAACGGGCCGAGCAGATAGACGACTCCCCCGAGGTGCCTCCCCGCGCCATCGACACCCAGACGGCGGGCGAGGCGCCCGATTCCGAAGTAGCCCGCCAGCATCGACACGATCGTGAGGATCGATTGAGCCCCGGACCAGCCGAACAGAAGTGTCTGCACCAGACCCAGCGCAGCACCGGCGGGATGGATGGGGTCTGGGCTGCCGAGACCCGTTGGATTCCATCCTCCGGAATACGAGGCGAGAACGGCAGCCGAATCCCGCGCTCCGGGCAACGAGAACCCACTCGCGGGTGGCGCTCCAAACCAGAGCTGGCGGGCGGCCACGGCCACGACGACGGCACCCAGGATGGAGACGATGATCGATGCAGTGCGCCCGTCGGTCCCTTCCATCTCCTCTTCGGTGACCACGCCGGGTTCCTCGTCGATGATCCAGCCCATGCGCTCCGACCACGCTGCTGCCGCCGATCGAAGGCGGATTGATCCGGCGACCTGGTACCGGAACAGCTCCTCGTCCTTTGTGACGCGCACCGCAGCCACGCGCCGCCGAGCGAAGAGAGTGGACGGGAGGTGGTACAGGTTCCATCCGACCGCCAGGAGCACATTGCGGAGCACGTCTGCCTTGCCGAGGAGAAGCCGCGCAAAGGCATCCACGAAAGCGAGCAGGAGACCGACCGGGATCACCCATACGAGGGTGATCCAGCGATAGGCCTTCATCATCGCTCGCTGGCGGCCGGCTAGCTCCTGCCAGGTCGCCACGTCGTGCCCGCACTCCCGCGCGTGGAGCACCTCCGAAGTCGGCGCAACCATCACACGGGCGCCGGCAACCCTGGCGCGCTGGGAGAAGTCGAGGCCCGCGGAGACCGGCGGCAGCTTGGGATCGGTTCCGCCCAGACCCCTCAGCAGGTCACGGCGAACGAGAAGTGACACACCGGAGACATACGCGACGTCGCGCACCACGTCGTACTGCTCCAGGTCGACTTCGCCCGGGTCGAGGCCCGTGTAGGGCTCGCCGAAGACGTCGGTCGATGCTCCGACCGCTTCCAGCAGCCTGGGGTCCCCTGCGTCGAGGATCTTCGACCCGACCACTCCCGCGTCGTTTCTGTCGGCCTCGAAGACGAGGGCTCCGAGCGCATCCCTCCGAGGGCGGGCGTCGCCGTGGACGATCCAGACGTAGTCGTCGCCGGTACCCAGGCCCGCAATGAAGGCCGAGAGGGAGGGCTGGTGCTCCACATCGGCCCGGCCGGCGAGGGCAGCCCCTGTTTCGGCGCCACCGACCAGGGTGACGCCCGTTGTTTCGTAGACTTGTGCTCTCACCGCGGCGATCGCGGCCGGGGCATGGTCCTCGTCCACGAACAGCACGGCCACCGAGACCTTCCGTTGCGGAGGGGATTCGAGGACGCGCTCGGCGGCTGTGAGATCGGGGGTGGCCATTCGAACCACCATTCTGGAGCAGGGCGAGGCAGGTAGGCAATCTCAGATGGGCAAAAACGTGGTGATCCTCGCCGGCGGAGTGGGCGGTGCCCGGATGGCACGCGGGTTCGACGCGCTCGCGGACGTCTCGACGACGGTCGTCGTCAACGTGGGAGATGACGACACCATCCATGGCCTGAATGTCTCGCCGGACCTCGACACGGTCGTCTACACCCTGGCTGGACTCGAGGGACCCGAAGGTTGGGGACGGGCGAACGAGACGTGGGCAGCACACGAAGAGCTCGGCCGCCTCGGCCTCGACAACAGCTTCCGCCTGGGAGACAGGGACCTGGCACTGAACATCTTCAGGACGCTCCGCCTCCGGGAAGGCGTTCCCCTCTCGAAGGTGACCGCCGAGATCGCCACAGCCTTCGGGTTGACGACTTCGGTGCTCCCGGTCACAGACGACCCGATCCGCACGAAACTCCTCACCGACGAATGGATCGACTTCCAGACCTACTTCGTGCTCCGGCGTCACCGGGACCGCGTGAACGACGTGCGCTTCGACGGTCTCGATCAGGCCGCGCCCGCTCCAGGGGTCCTCGAAGCGATCTCGGGGTCCGATTTCGTGGTGGTAGCCCCATCGAACCCGATCCTCTCGGTGAGGCCGATCATCGAGACACCGGGGCTGCGTGACGCCCTGGACGCGGTGAAAGTGCGCGTCGGCGTCAGCCCGTTGATCGGCGGCAAAGCCCTCAAGGGCCCCGCCGGCGACATCCTGGAGTCCCTGGGATACGAGTCGAACCACCACGGCGTCGTCGCCTCGTACGAGGGTCTGCTGACAGACCTGGTCATCGACGAGTCAGAAGAGGAAACCCAGATCTCCGGGACACGCATCCACCGGGCTGACATCCTGATCGGGGACAAAGAGTCCGCAACTCGCCTCGCCAAGGAGATCATCTCGTGGATGGATTGATCATTCGCCCTGTGCCCGGGATCGGCGAGGCCAAGCCCGGCGACGACGTCGCGGCGCTGATCATCGATGCCATGCGATCGGCGGGGCTGGCGCTGGTCGATGGCGATGTCGTAGTCGTGACCCACAAGTTGGTCTCGAAGTCCGAAGGCCGGGTCGTCGAACTGGCCGACGACGGGCCGGACGCTCACAGGCGACTCGTCGAAGACGAAGCTGCATCGATCATCCGCCGAAGAGGGAACCTGGTGATCGCGCAGACCAAGCATGGCTTCATATGCGCCAATGCCGGCGTCGATCGCTCCAATGCGGGGCCGGGCTGGGCGATCTTGCTGCCCGAAGACCCGGATCGCTCCGCCAACCGGATCCGGATCCGCCTACGACTCGAGTTCGGCGCCGAGATCGCGGTCATCATCACCGACACCTTCGGACGGCCCTGGCGCCGGGGCCTCGTCGACGTTGCCATCGGTGTCGCCGGCATGGCGCCGATCACGGATCTCAGGGGTGAAACAGATCAGTTCGGGAAGGTGCTCGAAGTGACCGAGGTGGCCACCGCCGATGAGATCGCCGCCGCCGCAGACCTGGTGATGGGAAAGGCCACCGGGATTCCCGTGGCGATCGTGCGTGGGGGTGCCTGGCGACCCGGTGAAGGCGGGGCAAAGGAACTGATCCGCACGGCGGACGAAGACCTGTTCCGGTAGGCCCCAGCGACCGTTTCTCCCCCCAGGAGCCAACGACCGTTTCTCCCCCCGGGAGCGAACGACCGTTTCTCCCCCCAGGAGCGAAGCGACTGTTTCTCCCCCGGCGAAGCCGGGAGGGGGGCGAGGGAACTGATCCGCGCGAGGCCCCCTCCGCCCCTCCGGGGCACCTCCCCCAACACTCGGCCGCAAGGCGGCCTCCCGGGGGAGGAA
>JBFGRR010000203.1:0-3506 GCA_041567215.1 Acidimicrobiia bacterium
GGCCGGAGAGCCTGCCCACGCTCGCCGAGATCGAGGATCCTGGCGCATGGTTGAGACGGGTCGCCTGAAGCTCCTGGCCGAGCGAGCGGCCGTCAGCTTTCCCGGCGGCCCGATGGCGATCGCCCTCTCAGGAGGGGCGGACAGCGCGGTGGTGGCATGGATGGCCGCCCGGGCAGGTCTGAGCTTTCGGGCCATCCACGTCAACCACGGACTCGATGGATCCTCCCGGCTGGAGGCGGCGGCCGCCGCCGTGGCCACCCGGATCGGATGCCCGCTGGCGGTGGTGCAGGTGATCCTGGATCGGGACTCCGAGGGTGAGGCCAGACGCGAGCGCTACGCAGCGCTCTTCTCCGAGCGGCGCGAGGACGAATGGCTGGTCACCGGTCACTCCGCCGACGATCAGGCGGAGACCGTGATGATGAACCTCATGCGAGCCTCGGGTGCGGACGGGCTCAGCGGGATGGCGACCGCCCGCTGGCCGCTGGCCCGGCCGCTCCTCCAGGTCTGGCGGTCGGAGATAAGGGAGATTGCCGCTCTCGCAGGACTGCCATTCGTCGATGATGCGGCCAACGAAGACCTGCGTCATCTGCGAAACAGGATGCGCTCGCAGCTGATCCCGGAGATCGAGGGCCGCTACAACCCGGCGTTCCGCCAGTCGCTCGTCCAGTCGGCGGCGGTGCTCGCCGGCGACAGGGATTTGCTCGACCGGATGGCCACGCTGCGGGTGGAAGCGATGCCCGGAGCGGTCCGCTTCGTGGCTGCGGAGGTGGCCACGGCGGAGCCTGCGCTCGCCGCCAGAGTGATTCGCAGGGCAGTCGCGTCTGCCCGTCCGCCCCATCCGCCGTCGGCGATGGATGTGACCCACATCCTCGGTGTCGCCGCTGGACTCGAGGGACGCGCGGTGGTCTCCGGGGGTGGCAGCGTCGAGCGACGCGGGCCATGGCTGGTGGTCTCCTGGGCGCAGGAGGACGCGGTTCCCGCCCCGACGAGGCTCGAGGCTCCGGGCGTGAGCGCCTTCGGGCGTTTCGTGTTCGAGGCGACCCTCCACCGCTCACAACCATTGAGGCCACTGTCACCGTGGTCGATCGTCCTCGAGGAGGGCGAACCGCTCTCCGTGCAAGCGGCGAACGGAGGTGGATCGGTCGCCGGGAAGCGAGTCGAGGTCGCGCTGGCCGAAGCCGGGATTCCGGCCTCGTTGCGCGGGGCATGGCCCGTCGTGTTCCGTGGCGATGATGCCGTTTGGATTCCCGGGGTTCGCCGCGCCGGCTGGCCGGCCGAGGGGCGGGGCGGCTACCTTTGCGCCGTCGCTACAGAGGAATACGGTTGGGCACGATTCGAACCCTGATTTCCCGAGAGGAGATCGACTCGAAGCTGGCGGACATTGGCCGGCAGATAACCGCGGACTACAAGGGCGCCGACCTGGTGATGGTCGGAGTCCTCAAAGGCGCCTTCATGGTCATGGCGGATCTGGCTCGACACGTCGATCTCCCGGTGGAGTTCGACTTCATGGCGGTTTCGTCCTACGGCGCCTCCACGCAGACCTCAGGGGTCGTGCGAATCCTCAAAGACCTCGATCAGGAGATCGCCGGTCGCCACGTCCTCATCGTCGAGGACATCATCGACTCGGGTCTCACCCTCCGATATCTGATGAAGAGCCTGGGGGTGAGGAAGCCCGCCTCTCTGGAGGTGGCGGCCCTCCTCGTCAAAGAGGGGATCCAGCGTGTTCCCATCGACGTCAAGTACCCCGGATTCACCATCGGGCCCGAGTTCGTCATCGGCTACGGACTCGACTTCGCAGGCAAGTACCGGAACCTCCCCTTTATCGGCGTGATGGAGGGAGAGCCGGGTTGATCGGCGGTTCTCATAGGCATGCCCGTCACTTACCATGAGAGCAATGGCGCCGAGACCGGCGCCCAAGTGATGCGTCCCCGAGGAGTCCGGTGAACCGAACCGTCAGAACGCTGCTCGTCTATGGGCTCATCTTCATGCTGCTCGCAGTCGTCGCGCAGCGCTGGATTCAGCAGGTTTCCGCACCCACCGAGGTGACCCTCAGCGAGTTCATGGTGCAACTCGAAGATGGGAAGGTCGCCGAGGCGACGATCTTCGAGCGCACCGACCGCGTCCAGGGCAGGTATGTCGACAGCAGTGTCCCCGAGGACGCCTTCGATTTCCTGGTCCGTTACCCGGCCGAATACGAGGGTGTGCTCACGGAGACCGCCCTTGCCGCGGGCGTCGAGTTGGAGACGGACGCCGAGCCGCCGGGCTTCTGGGAGATCCTCATAAGCGTGCTTCCCTGGCTGTTCCTCGTCGGCTTCATGGTTTTCATCTTCATGCAGATGCAGGGCTCGGGAAACCGGGTCATGCAGTTTGGGAAGGCCAAGGCGAAGACCGTCTCGAAGGACCAACCGAAGGTGACGTTCAAGGACGTCGCCGGTCTCGAGGAGGCGGTCGAGGAACTTCTCGAGATCAAGGACTTCCTGCAGAACCCTGACAAATACAGGGCTCTGGGAGCAAAGATCCCCAAAGGCGTCTTGTTGTTCGGGCCGCCCGGAACGGGTAAGACCCTGCTGGCCCGGGCTGTTGCCGGCGAGGCCGGTGCGCCGTTCCTCACCATCTCCGGATCCGATTTCGTCGAGATGTTCGTCGGCGTGGGTGCCAGTCGCGTCCGGGATCTGTTCGATCAGGCGAAGCAGAGCGCCCCGGCGATCGTGTTCATCGACGAGATCGACGCCGTGGGCCGCCATCGCGGTGCCGGTCTCGGGGGCGGCCACGACGAGCGTGAGCAGACCCTCAACCAGCTCCTGGTCGAATTGGACGGATTCGAGGGCAACTCCGGGGTCATCGTGATGGCTGCGACGAACCGTCCCGACATCCTCGACCCTGCGCTCCTCAGACCGGGCCGTTTCGACCGTCAGATCGTCGTCGACGCGCCGGACATCGAAGGCCGCAAGGCGATTCTCGAGGTGCACGCCAAAGGCAAGCCCATCGACACCGAGATCGATCTCGAGGTGCTCGCTCGCCGCACTCCGGGCTTCACCGGTGCCGATCTGGCCAATCTGATCAACGAGGCTGCGCTGCTCACCGCCAGGCGCCGGCTCACCACGATCGGCATGTCCGAGTTGGAAGAGGCGATCGACAGGGTGATCGGCGGTCCAGAGCGCAAGTCCCGGATCATGACGGACGAGGAGAAGAAGCTCATCGCCTATCACGAGACGGGCCACGCACTCGTCGGGTGGGCGCTTCCCATGGCCGATCCGGTCCACAAGGTGACAATCGTGGCGCGAGGCAGGTCTCTCGGGCATACGCTGGCGCTGCCCACCCATGACAAGTACCTCGTCCGGCGGTCCGAACTGGTCGATCAGCTGGCGATGCTCCTCGGCGGTCGCACCGCCGAAGAGGTGATCTATGCCGACCCCACCACCGGTGCGGCCAACGATCTGGAGAAGGCCACGTCGATCGCCCGCCGCATGGTGATGGAGTACGGGATGAGCGACCGCCTCGGTCCC
>JBFGRR010000204.1:0-3503 GCA_041567215.1 Acidimicrobiia bacterium
ATCGGAATCCGATTCAGTGGAGTGGGGCCGAAGGTCGTCTCCTTGATGGAGTAGTGCTTCCCCGAGAACGCGAACGGATTCCCGCTCCAGACCCCCTGGATGATCTCCAGACCCTCATCGAGCATGTCGGCGCGCACGCGGGCATCCTCGGGATCTCCAAAGGTGCCGAACTCCTCTGCAGGCGGTGTGCCGATCCCCACACCGAGGATCATCCGGCCGCCCGAGAGCCTGTCGAGGGACACGGACTGCCTGGCGACCACCCACGGGCGATGCCTGGGCAGGGCGGCCACCATCGGGCCGATGGTGATGGTGGAGGTCGCCTGGGCGATGGCACCGAGCACCACCCACGGGTCGGCGACGGGCATCCCGTCGGCGATGACGATGTGGTCCCACAGGAAGAAGCCATCCCAACCGGCGCTCTCGGCGGTGACTGCGAGATCGACGGCTCGGCTCGGCTCGGCGTAGGCACCGAAGTTGGGAATCGAGATGGCGAATCGCACGACCCGACGCTAGCGATCATGAAGCGACGGACCTCTCGTAGCTTTTGGTTACTTATCGTTGCTCTACCTTCGTTTTCGTCACACCCGCCCGATAACTTGGGGACATGGACACCGGTCTGACCTCCGCCGCAACCGACACGCTCGAGCAACGACTGCTCCGCCTCGAGTCGATCGTGGCGGTGGCCCGAGCCGCACAGATTGCGATCGTCGCCGAGTTCGATGTCCGCCAGATCCCCCTCGCCGACGGATGCCACTCGATGCAGGAGTGGCTGGCCGGGCGTCTGAGCGTCGGCATCGAAACGGCCGGTGCGCTGACCCGCCTCGCCCGCTCCCAGCACCACGAGGTCCGCGCCGCCAGCCGCCGGGGAGAGCTGTCCTTCGACCAGGCGATCGAGGCCGACCGCCTGGCATCCCTGGTCGGCGAGGTCGATGCGATGGAGGCCGCCTTGACACACGACATCTCCGGCATGCGACGAATTGCTGCTCACCACCGCCGAGTCACACCCGACGGCGAGCGGGACAGCTTCGACGAGCGGTTCTTCGTGATGCAGCCCAACCTCGACCACACCGGCTACCGCGTCTGGGGCTCGCTGCCGGGGCTGGACGGTTCGATCGTGGAGAAAGCGTTGTTCGAGCGGGCCGACGATGTCCCGGCCCTGCCCGACGGCACCCGCGACTCCATCGGCCGGCGGATGGCCGACGCGCTGGTGTCGGTGTGCCAGGACTCGCTGACCAGCCGTGACTCGAATGGCGACACAGCACTGGTGGCAACGGTGTTCGTGGACGCCGGCCTGGCGTCGGAGACGTCGGGCCAGGCGGGAGCGACGGTGGCATCCGGACCCCGGGTCGGTCCGCTGACGCTGGAGGAGATCCTCTGCGGAGGAGCGGTCCAAGTGATCACCACCGAACATGGTGTGCCGACCTGGTCATCCCCCGTGACGAAGGCGATCCCGCCGGCGATCCGCCGGTTCGTGCTCCACAGGGATGGCGGAGCCTGCGCTGCAGATGGTTGTTCGAGCCGCTACCGCCTCCAACCGCACCATGTGCGGCGCCGTAGCGACGGCGGCGACCACGACCCGACCAACCTCACGACGCTCTGCTGGTTCCACCACCATGTCGTGGTCCACCGAATGGGCTACGGCATCGATCCGGACTCACCGCCCCAGCGGAGAAGGTTCTCGAGGTCGGCCCCGACACGCGCCGGCCCCGGCTGAAGCCCACGCCTCGCCCCTCGAATCACTGCCAGATCAGGATTGCCGGCGCGCCCAACCATGCCCCGCCGTCCGGTCCGACCGCGCTCACCCCTGCCACAACGAGAGGAGCCGGGCCTGACGGCCCGGCTCCAACTGCTTCGGTTCTGAGTCGCCTTCAGCGGCGACGGGTCTCCTCGAAGGTCTCCTCGAAGGACGGAGCGACCTTGCGGCGCTCCCCGCCCGACGTCTGAGCAGAACGGTCACCGCCACGATCGCCGCCACGGTCGCCACCACGGTCGCGGTCGCCGCGGTTGCGGTCGCCACCACGATCACGGTCACCACCACGGTTGCGGTCACCACCACGGTTGCGGTCGCGGTCACCATCGCGGCCCCGGTCACGGCCTCCGCGATCATCGCGACGGTCGTCCCGGCGCTCCTCACGCGGCGCCGGCTCACCGGTGCCCGAATACTCGAGCTCCTGAGCCAGGGTCAGCGAGAGCTTGCCGTTGCGGTCGATCTCCGAGAGGAGGACCTTCACCTTGTCGCCGAGCGACAGGTAGTCCTCGACACGGTCGACGCGGCGATTGGGATCCATCTTGGAGATGTGGAGCAGGCCGTCACGGCCCGGGAGGATGTTGATGAACGCACCGAACTTGGTGATGTTCACGACCTCGCCGTCGTACTCCTTGCCCAGCTCGGCCTCGGGTGGGAAGGCGATGAGCGTGACCCGTTCCTTGGCCGCCTCGAGTGCCTCGGCGTCTGACGAGGCGATCCGCACGATGCCGACACCGTCGGCCTCCTCGATCTCGATGGCGGCGCCGGTCTCCTCCTCGAGTTCCCTGATGACCTTGCCCTTGGGGCCGATGACCTCGCCGATCTTGTCCTTGGGGATCTCGATCGAGATGATGCGCGGCGCCCACTGGTTGAGCTCCTCACGGGGTGCCGGAATGGCATCCGTCATGACCTTCAGGATCTGCAGCCTGGCTTCCTTCGCCTGCTGGAGCGCGTCGGTCAAGACGTCCGAGGGAAGCCCCTGGAGCTTGGTGTCGAGCTGCAGCGCAGTGATGACGTCGGCGGTTCCCGCCACCTTGAAGTCCATGTCGCCGAGTGCGTCCTCGGCGCCGAGGATGTCGGTGAGAGTCACGAACTTGCCGTCCCTGTGGATCAGCCCCATGGCGATCCCGGCGACGGGAGCGATGATCGGCACACCGGCGTCCATCAGCGACAGCGTCGATGCGCACACCGAGGCCATCGATGTGGAACCGTTCGACGACAGCACCTCGGAAACGAGGCGCAGCGCGTACGGGAAGTCCTCGGACGTCGGCACCACCGGATGCACCGCCTTCTCGGCAAGTGCACCGTGACCGATCTCGCGACGCTTGGGACCGCGCATGAACCCGGCCTCACCCGTCGAGAACGGCGGGAAGTTGTAGTGGTGCATGTACCGCTTCGACTCGTCCACGCCCAGGTTGTCGAGCATCTGCTCCATCTTGAGCATGCCCAGCGTGGTCAGGTTGAGCACCTGGGTCTCGCCCCGCTGGAAGAGCCCTGATCCGTGGGTACGACCGACGACACCGACCTCTGCGGTCAGCTGGCGCAGGTCCTTGGGACCGCGCCCGTCCATCCGGACACCATCTTCCACGACGCGCTGGCGCATCATGTCTTTGAGAACCGACTTGAAGGCGCGCTTGGCCTGGCCGACCTCGTCCTTGTCGGCGTCCTCGGCGTCCAGGCCGAGTTCGGCGAGCACGGCCGCATACGCGGCATCCTGGGCCAGGTTGCGCTCCTGCTTGTCGGCGATACGGATCAC
>JBFGRR010000205.1:0-3501 GCA_041567215.1 Acidimicrobiia bacterium
GTCACCGTGAATCTCGCCGCCGGCCTGCGCGACCGCGGCTACCTGGTCGGCGTGCTCGACGCCGATATCTGGGGCTTCTCCATCCCGAGGATGCTCGGCTCCGACCAGCGTCTCGAAGCCAACGACGAGACCCGCTTGATCGTCCCAGCCGAGGTCGATGGGATTCGTGTCGTGTCCACGGGGATGATCATCGACTCCGAGGAGACGGCGCTGATGTGGCGCGGACTGATGCTCTCGAAGGCTCTCGAGCAGTTCCTCAAGCAGGTCGACTGGGGTCCGCTCGACTACCTGCTCATCGACCTTCCCCCCGGCACGGGCGACATCCAGATGGCCCTCTCGAGGATGCTCCCCCAGGCAGAGCTGCTGGTCGTCACCACCCCCCAGGCAGCGGCCCGCAAGGTCGCCGTGCGGGTGGCCGACATGGCACGCCGGTCCTATCTGCCGGTCATCGGTGTGGTCGAAAACATGGCCGACTTCGTCTGCGAACACGGAACCAGCTACCCGCTCTTCGGGTCGGGTGGCGGGGATGCCCTCTCCGCCGATCTGGGCGTGCCTCTCGTCGGCTCGATTCCGGTCGATGCCGCCGTGGTGGCAGGCGGAGACTCAGGTAAACCGGTGGTCACCGGTGACGGGCCGGCGGCGTCTGCGTTCTCCGCCGCAGTCGACCGGATTCTCGAATTGGTGCCGCCAGCCCAGGACGAAACCTGCACCGGAAGGATCGCCCGCCTCCTCGAATCCCTGCCCGAACCGGCACTGGCGACTGACTAGTCACTTAGCGCCTACGGGAAACAACCAGGGCTTTTTGGGGCCGTCGCGCCGATCATGACGGCAGAACGTGCCCGAGGATCGGGGCGGCTGGGAGGCTACCCACGTCGACGGGGATGTTTCCGGGAGCGGCTATCCCCCCTTGCCGGCCCGGAATTGCACGAGGGCCTGTATCCCCCTTCAGGCCCTCGTGTGCATCACCGGCAGAGTGAAACCACCAGCGGATACGGATTGACGGCCCCTCCACCCCCCGGGTGGTATTCGAAGTGGAGATGGGGCAGGTAGTCGGGAGCATTCCCGGTGGTGCCCACGAACCCGACGACAGTTCCCTCGGCCACCGTCATTCCCTCCGAGACGCCTTCCGCGTAGCCATCCAGGTGGGCGTAGTAGAACTCGTCACCGTTGGCGGCCCGCATCCAAACCGTGAGGCCACCCAGCACGCTGCTGCGCATCTGGAGGATCGTGCCTGCATAAACGGCAACCACCGGCGTGCCTCTGGCCGCCATCATGTCAACGCCTTCGTGCGCCCTGCCCCCGGACCGAGGCGCGCCCCAGGTGTCGACGAAGCTCACCGGGCCGGCAACGGGACATGCTCCTCCACCACTGGAGGGAATCGTCGTGGTCGTGGTCGGCGGCACCGTGGTCGTCGTGGTGGTGGTGGAGGAGGTGGTGGTCGTCGTCGTGGAGGTAGAGGTCGTGGTGGTCGTCGACGATGACGTCGTGGCAGACGAACTCGTCGTCGTGGCCGGCGCGGTGGTGGAGGTCGTGGTGGCCGGCGCCGAGGTGGTGGTGGGCGCCGATGTCGTCGTGACCAATGACGTAGTCGTCGTGGTGGCAGCCGCCTGTTGCGCCGCCAGCAACCCCTGCAACTCGGCATACCGGACCCCTGCCTCGGTGAGAGCCACCTGCACCTCGATCGCCAGTGCGGCCATCTCCTCACCGGCCGCCTCCTCCGCAGCCCGGGCGCTCTCCATCTCGGTGGTCTGCTCGAGAAGTCGAGACGAAGCCACTTGCAGCCTCCCGAGGGCGTCACGTTCGTCTCCGACGATGCGCCGCAGGTACTCGAGTCCCGCCGCCAGGGAATCGGGCTGCGGGGCCATCGCCACCGAAAGGGTCTGGCCTGCGGCCGCCTCCATGTAGAGACGGATGGCCAGGTCCTCCAGTTCGGCGAGCGAGGATCGGATCTGGGCCCGGGTGGTGTCGGACTCCTCCTGGAGCACCGCGATCCGGTTCTCCAGGGCGAACTGCCTTGCCCAGGCATCCTCGATGCGTCGGGTGATCTGGTCTGCCTCCAATTCGAGGGCACGCACCTCACGACGGGCCGCCTCGACCTCGTCCTCGCTCACGGTGGTCTGGACGATCGAGACGACCAGCACGAGAGCTAGCAAGACCCTCACCGCAGGCGCTCCACGGCGGCGCTCCACCCTTCACCCGAGACGACCACCAGACCTTCGTCCGACAGCTTGCGCAGGTGTGCGGCGACCGAGACGGCGGCAAGCGGGTGCAGCGAGGCATCCACCTCCGCGTAGACGGTTTCCACGATCTCGCCCACGGTCAGCGCTCCGGCACCCATCGCGGCCACGATCTCTGCTTCCCGCTGACGGCGGTGGGCGAGATACCACGAAATGACCTCTGACGGCTTGTCGATCTCCGGTCCGTGGCCGGGCAGCAACCGGTCGAGTTCGAGAGTCTGCAATCTCTCGAGCGACTTCATGTAGGGACCGAGGTCTTCGACCATCACCGACGACCCTCCCATGATGTGGTCGCCGGTGAACAGGGTGCGGCCTGCGAGAAAGCACAGGTGGTCGTCGGAGTGACCGGGGGTGTGCACCACCACCAACTGGTCGGTTCCGGCGTCGACCGTGTCTCCTTCGGCGAGCAGCAGGTCGGGCTCGAAGTCGGGTCCGGGTCGATGCCCCAACGCAGCCACTCCGAAGGCTCGCGCCAGCGGGTTGGCCAGCGGAGCGTGGTCGGAGTGGGTGTGCGTGACGATGACGCTCTGTACGGTTCGCCCGCCGACCGCCTCGACGATCGCCACCTCATGGGAGGGGATCACCGGGCCGGGATCGAGGATCACCACCGAGTCCCCGCTCCCGATCAGGTAGGTGTTGGTTCCCGTTCCCGTGAACGGTCCGGGATTCGGCGCCAGGACCACATCGATGTTCATGCGGAGTCGTACCCTTCGTCACCCGGGAGGAGGAAGGAGAACCCCTCCTCGGTGGCGATCACCCTCGGTTCGATGGGAGACACCGGACGCGCCTGATCGACGGACCCGAGGAAGCCATCCGTGTCGGAGTAGGGCTCCAGCAGACGCAACTGGGCGATGGTCGGGAGCATCAGCGGCATCGCCGACTCCGTCTTGGCCAGCGCCTCGGCAGGCTCGATCCAGGCGACCTCGGCCAGTTCGGCAACCGGGTCGACGTGTCCTCCGTCGATGGCAACCGCGAAGAAACGGGTGTCGAATCGGCGGGGAGCCTGAACAGGCGTGATCCAGTTGGCCATGTAGACGAGGCGTTCGCCGGCGAAGCGAGAGCCGGCGCCAGCAACCGCCCTGAGCAGCTCGCCGCCCTTGAGACCGACCGGCGGGTCTGCCAGTTCGGGGTCCGTCACGAAGACACCCACCTCCTCGGCGGTTTCCCTGAGCGCAGCCGACCGCCAGGGCGCATCGGTCGAGGTGAGCCCGGTGAGGTTCGAGTCGTAGTCGACGTCTTCGAGCACTCCCCCCGGAAACGCCCA
>JBFGRR010000206.1:0-3497 GCA_041567215.1 Acidimicrobiia bacterium
CGGCGGACTCGAGGGGATCTACGAGGCGCTGGACGAGCAGACGCCGAAGCTGCGCGAGAACCTGGCGGAGAGCCGGGAACAGGTGTTCCTCAATCGCACCCTCATGAAGCTGGTGTCGGATCTCGAACTGGATTCGGCGCCAGGGGATCTGGTCCGGGGGACCTGGGATCGGAGAGCTGCAAAGGACCTGTTCACGAGCCTCGAGTTCCACTCCCTCTGGAATGACCTCCTGGAGGTGCAGCCCGATGCCGAAGCCGGTCCCGTGGAGGTGCTGGACGTCGAAGCCCGGGTCTCCACGCGGCCGAGCGGCCTGAGTGAGGTTGCCGCCCGCAAACGTCTCGTTCTGGGGTTGGTGGACGACGCGGGCTTCGATGGCCTCGCGGTGCTCGAAGGCGATGCCGATGCCGTGCTGGTGCCGATGGACTCGCTCGGGCCATTGAGGGAAGCCCTGGAGGATCCGGCCGTCTCGAAGGTGGCTCACCACGCCAAGCCGCTCGTTGGCCGGCTGGCAGCGGAAGGCATCGAGTTGGCGGGTCTCGCATTCGACACCGCTTTGGCCGCCTACGTCATCGACCCGGCCGTGCGCACATACGACCTCGCCGAGATGGCACTCAGGTACCTCGGGCTCGAGATCGAGTCACCCGATGAGACTGAAGCGGACCGCTCGGCGCAGGGGGCCTTCGACTTCCGAGAGGGCCCCGACCTCGATGCTGCGGCGCGCAGGGTCGTCGTCATCGACCGTCTCGAGAACCGGCTCCGACAGGAGTTGGAGGAGCGCGACGAACTGGCCCTGTTCGAGACCTACGAGATGCCTTTGACGGTTGTCCTGTCCAGGATGGAACGCCGGGGAATCGGGGTGGACCGGACCTACCTGGAAGGAATGGGTGACGACCTGCGGCGTCGGATCGGCGAGCTGGAGCGACAGATCCATGAGATCGCCGGCGAGCCGTTCAACGTCAACTCGACGGATCAGCTGAGAACGATCCTCTTCGAGCGTCTCGGTCTGCCGGTGGTCAAGAAGACATCGACGGGCAAGCCGTCCACCGATGCTTCCGTTCTCGACAAACTCGATCACCCCATGGTCACTGCCCTGTCGGAGTACAGGGAGTTGGAGAAGCTCCGATCCACATACGTCGACGGGTATCTGCCGCTCATAAAAGAAGACGGCCGAATACACACGACCTTCAACCAGATGGCGGCCTCGACGGGCCGGCTGTCTTCCGAGGAACCGAATCTCCAGAACATCCCGGTCCGGTCGGAGTTGGGCCGCACGATCAGGCGGGCCTTCGTGGCCCGGCCCGGCTGTTCGTTCATCGTCGCCGACTACTCGCAGATAGAATTGAGGGTCCTCGCCCACATGAGCGGTGACCCGGAACTCGTCGAGGCGTTCCGATCAGGGAGCGACATCCACACCGCCACCGCGGCACGAGTGTTCGACGTCGACGAGAAGGCCGTCACTCCCGAGATGCGCCGGCGCGCCAAGACCATCAACTTCGGCTTGCTCTACGGAATGGAGGCCTTCGGGCTTGCCCAGCGCCTGGGCATTCCCAGAGACGAGGCAGTTGCACAGATCGAGGCCTATTTCGCTCGCTTCCCCGTGGTCAAGGCGTTCATGGACGGCGCGGTGACCGAGGCGCGCCGGACGGGATACACGGCGACTCTCTTCGGGCGGCGGCGCTATCTGCCCGAGTTGAAGTCGGACAACTTCCGGATCCGCCAGATGGGGGAGCGGATGGCGCTCAACGCCCCTGTGCAGGGAACCGCTGCCGACATCATCAAGAAAGCCATGATCGACCTGGAGACGGCGCTCGACGGCTCCGAGGCGGAGATGCTGCTGCAGATCCACGACGAGCTGATACTCGAATGCACCGCCTCCGAGCTCGAGTGGGCGACTGCCAAGACGGTCGAAGTGATGGAGGCTGCCGTGGAGCTCGCCGTGCCACTCGTGGTGGACGTGGCGACCGGCCCGGATCTTGCCGCCGTGAAAGGCTGACCGGCTTGGTGGCCCATGGCCACCGTGGTACCGTGTTCGGCACCCCAAAGCGCTTAGCCGCGGCGGGAGAATTCCTGGAGGTAAGAAACCCACCTATGTCCGAAATCGAAAACGCGCCCGCAGCTGAGGAAACAACTGCAGAGGTGCCCGTCGAAGAGATCGTCGAGCCCGCCGCCGAGGCGGCCCCCGAGACGCCCGCCGAGGAGGCGGTCGCGGAGCCGGAGACGGCACCCGTCGAGGCCGATGCGCCGGTGGCTGTAGCCGAAACCACGGAAGCGCCCATCGAGGTGCCGGCAGCCGAAGAAGAGGCCCCTGAGGCCTCCGAGGTCCCCGAGGCCTCCGAGCCTGCCGCGGCAAGGCCCGGGCCGGTGGTCATCTCACCCCCGAGCCTCGACCACCTCTCCGACGACGTCATCGACGACTTCGAAGCCGCCATAGCCGCAACCGTCCTCGAGTTCCGCGAAGGGGACATCGTGGAGGGGACCGTCGTGAGCGTCGACCAGGACGGCGCCATGATCGACATCGGCTACAAGTCGGAGGGTTTGATCCCCACCCAGGAACTGTCGATCCGCAACAACATCGACCCCGGCACCGTCGTGACCGTCGGCGAGAGGGTCGAAGCGCTCGTCCTCAACAAAGAAGACGACGAGGGGCGCCTGATCCTCTCCAAGAAGCGCGCTCAGTACGAGCGTGCGTGGGGCCGCATCCAGCAGGTCACCGACTCCGGCGAAACCGTCAAGGGGACCGTCATCGAGGTTGTGAAGGGCGGCTTGATCGTCGACATCGGCCTCAGAGGGTTCCTGCCGGCTTCGCTGGTCGACCTGCGCCGTGTGCGCGATCTCGACCCGTTCGTGGGCGAGGAGATCGAAGCCAAGGTCATCGAACTCGACCGCAATCGCAACAACGTCGTGCTCTCCCGTCGCGCCTACCTCGAAGAGGAGCAGCAGGAGCAGCGGCAAGCCTTCCTCGACGATCTCGCCGAAGGCGAAGACCGTGAAGGCGTCGTTTCGTCCGTGGTCAACTTCGGGGCGTTCGTCGACCTCGGTGGAATGGACGGCCTGGTCCACGTCTCCGAGCTCTCGTGGCAGCACGTGAACCACCCGTCCGAGGTCGTCAAGGTGGGCGACAAGGTGAAGATCAAGGTGCTCGAGGTCGATCGTGAGCGGGAGCGCATCTCGCTGTCGATCCGCCAGACACTCGAAGACCCGTGGGTCGTGTTCGCCCGAGACAACGAGGTCGGCAGCGTGGTCGAGGGTGAGGTCATCAAGACCGTGCCATTCGGTGCGTTCGTGTCGGTTGCCGAGGGCGTCGAGGGCCTCGTGCATGTTTCCGAGATCGCCATCCACCGTGTGGAGTCGCCGGAACTCGAGCTTTCGATCGGCCAGAAGGTCCAGGCCAAGATCACCGAGCTCGATGAGGAGAAGCGACGCGTGAGCCTGTCGATGAAGCAGGCCCTGCCGGATTGGAAGGAGCGGGAAGCCGCCGCTACCCAGCCCAAGCGCAG
>JBFGRR010000207.1:0-3489 GCA_041567215.1 Acidimicrobiia bacterium
ATTCCTTCACGAACGGGGGCGGGTGGTCACACCCAAGATACGCATCTACCACTCCCCCTTCGCGCCTCCACTGCCAACCTTACGGATCTCTGTGACCAGGTGCGGGTCGGTTTCCGTAGGCAATCACTGGGTTCCACCAGAACGGAGAGCCGGGGTCGGCATTCGTGCGACCCCGGCTCGCCCCCCGCGCCGCGGGCTCAGGATTTCGAACCGCTTGCCGGCTCCCGCGATCCGTTGAAGATCTCGCCGATCGCACCCACCGACCCGAGAATGCCGCTCATCTCGACGGGCAGGAATATCTTCGTCGCCTGACCGTCGGCCATCCCTTGGAGGGTCTCCAGATAGCGAATCGCGATGAGGTCCGGTGTGGGATCACCCTGGTGAATAGCGCCGAACACCCGCTCGATCGCTTGGCCTTCGCCCTCGGCGACGGTCAGCTTCTGAAACTTCTCCGCCTCGGCGACCTGCTTGATCGCCTCGGCCTGCCCCTCGGCCTCGAGGATTCGTGACGCCTTCACACCCTCGGCCTTGAGGATCTCGGATCGCTTTTGACCCTCAGCCTCGGTCACGAGAGCACGACGGTCGCGCTCGGCCTTCATCTGGCGATGCATGGCGTCGGTGACGTCTGCCGGCGGATCGATCCGCTGGATCTCCACACGGACCACTTTGGTGCCCCACACGTCGGTGGCCTCATCGAGGATGTCCCGCAGCTGGGCGTTGATCGTCTCACGCGAGGTGAGCGCATCATCCAGATCGAGATCGCCGATCACGTTACGCAGGTTGGTCTGCGCCAGCTTCGTTGCCGCCAGCACGAAGTTCTGCACCTTGTACGCCAGCCGCACCGGGTCGGTGGCCTGGTAGTACACGACTGCATCCACGGTGACCACCACGTTGTCCTTCGTAATGACCTCCTGCGGCGGAACGTCGACCACGATCTCGCGCATGTCCACTCGGCGGATGCGCTCGATCAACGGGACAATCACGTGGAGCCCAGGGTCCAGCGTGTCCTTGTACTTCCCGAACCGTTCCACGAGCCCTTGCTCGTGCTGATTGACGATCTTGAGCCCGAGAGCCACGTAGACGACGAGCAGGACGATAAAAAGGCCTACTACTGCTACTGCACCCATGAGGTGCTCCTTTCTTGATGTGCTGTTTGGTGACCTGTTGGGCGAATCGCGACCCTCAGAAGTGCTTGGGTTCCACCACGAGTCGCGCCCCGCGGACCTCGGCGACCCGAACCTGCGTGCCGGCGGCGATCGGCACTCCGATGTCGGTGGTCGCGCGCCATTGCTCGGTTTCCACCCGTACCCGCCCGGTACCAGCCGTGGGATCGATGTCCTCGATGACTACAGCGTCGGCGTCGATGTACCACGTCGCACCCACCGGCAGGGTGTTCCGGTCCTCCGCCCTGGCGTACTTGTTCATGGTCCACAGCGCCGCAACGGACACGGCGATGAACGCCGCGATCTGTACCGGCACCGCGATCGACAGAAAGGACAGGACGGCCGCGGCGGCAGCGCCCACGGCGAACGGAAGCAGGAAGAAGCCGGCGGTCAGCATCTCGCCGATGCCCAGGAGCACCGCCGCCGCCGACCACAGCCACTGCCAAACTTGCATGTCATCCACATTCGCCTCCTTTGGTCCAAATGCGGCCAGTGCCGCCACGAGCACCACGCCCGCAACGACGAAGACTCCGACACCTCGGCTTCCCCCCCGCCGGCGCGGCGGCCGCGGATTGGTGTAGCGGTGTGCTGGACCTGCCGGCGCCACCTCCACGGCGTGCACCCGATGCGTCGATCCACGTGCCTCCACCGCCCATGACTCGGCGAAGACCTCGCGGTCGGCCCCAATCACGGACTCGAGTGACTTGCCGGCCGCAGCCGCTTCGTGGAGGTGCGACTCGAGCTCGGTCCGCATCTCGGCCACCGTGGCATCGCGCACGCCGGTGTCCTTCCAATAGCGGACGCAGTCCTCGACTGTTTGCTCGATGTTCATCGCCTCACTCATCCGCACCTCCATTCAGCACCTCCTTCACCCCTCTGGCCAGCCTCGACCACTGGTCGGTCCACGCGTCGAGCTGGGCCTTGCCCTGATCGGCAATCCTGTAGTACTTCCGCGGCGGCCCATTGCTCGATTCGACGAAATAACCCTCTATGTAGCCCCTCTTCTGCAAACGGCTGAGCAACGGGTAGATGCTCCCCTCACTCACCAACTCGAGACCCTTCGACTCCAGCTTGTCCACCATCTCGTAGCCATAGCTCGGTTCCTCCGAGATCAGAGCCAGCAAACACATGTCGAGTACGCCTTTGAGGAGTTGCGAGCTGTGTTCCATGTCCCGGATACACACCCTTTCAGCTCTGCCGGAGAAGGACAGTTCATGTGGCGCCGTGCACCGCTTGCGGAACCGTCTCGTTCTGCTCGGTAGTACCGATATACCCTGACTACTGAGATACCCTGCTTTCCAGGATACCTTGCGTCATAAGGTACCATGGATAGCCGGGCATGTCTAGAAAATTCCTCCGGGGGGACTCGATACGAACCCCGCAGAACTACGCTGCCGCCGTGGCCGATTCATCCGTTTCCGAACGGTTGGGATCATTCGTGATCGCCGCCGTCCTCGTCATCGGTGCGTTCTTCGTCGGGGCAGCGCTCGATGTGTGGAACCCGTTCGGCGGACTCCGCTCCGAGCCTTACACCCAGGTCGGGCCCAGCGTCGTCGAGAGCGTCCGTGCCCTCGCCGATCTGACCACCGTGGAGATGGTGGAGTACACCACCGTGGAGAAGGGCAACGACGCCGGCTGGCTCAACTGGGCGAGGGGCGACCGTATCTTCCTGTTCGCCGTCGCCCGCATCGGTGCCGGCGTGGATTTCGACCAAGTGGTGGTCGACGACTTCTCCGTGGACGAAGCCGATGGCTCCGTGACGGTGCAGCTTCCACCGCCGGAGATAACGTTCGTCGAGGTGGACCCGAGCCAGACGCAGGTCTATGACCGCGACACCGGCTTGTTCACCGGCGGCGATCCGCAATTGGAGAGCGACGCCCGGGCCATCGCCCAAGACGTGCTCCTCCAGGCCGCCCTCGACAAGGGCATCCTGGACATGGCCACCGACAACGCCGAGACCACCCTCCGCGAATTCCTCGAGGGTCTCGGCTACGAGCGAGTCACCTTCATCCGCACCACCGGCGAGTAGCCATCTGTCCCCTCTGCGGGGGGACAGACCTATTCCGACCTCTATACTGCCGTCGCTCTCGATGCTCGAAGCACAATCGAGCGCTGAGGGGGCGTGGTGAAGTCTGGAGTTCACGCCGGCCTGTCAAGCCGGAGGTCGCGGGTTCAAATCCCGTCGCTCCCGCCACACTCGTAGCCCGGGCCATGGACCCGGGCGCTGGTGTGGGGACGGTCAGGTAGCTCAGTTGGTAGAGCGCCGGTCTGAAAAACCGGAGGTCGCCGGATCGATCCCGGCCCTGACCACGCGGATTCGCCTTCG
>JBFGRR010000208.1:0-3466 GCA_041567215.1 Acidimicrobiia bacterium
CGCGGCCGGCCCGGTCGGATGCGGCTGGCCACCTTCAACGACTACGGGCACCTCGGCCGCGAGGCGGGTTTCCTCGCACACCAGCGCGCCGAAGGCTCTCCGATCATCGGGTTTCTCAGGCACGGGGTCACCCACGCCAACAAGGAACAACGTGTCCAGGGTCAGTCCGGTAGTGGCCTCCATCCGGAAGGCGCGGCCCTGGCACGCGCATTCGCCGACTGGTACGGGCCCGTCGACACCGTCTACACCTCCCCACTCGAGCGGGCCACCGAGACGGCCACCTACATCGCCAACGGAACCCCCCTCTCGACGAGCGATGAACTGGCCGAGATGTCCTTCGGTGCCTGGGAGGGTCTGGGCTACGAGGAGATGCTGTCACATCCGGATGCACACAAGATCTGGTCCGACGGCGAAGACCTCCCCAGAGGGGGGACGGGCGAGTCCTTTGGCCAGGTCCAGCAACGGGTGAGGAGGTTCCTCGACTCGATTCTCATCCCGTCCGGGAAGAGGGTGGTGGCCGTGAGCCATGGAGGAACGATCCTCGCCCTGGCGGCGGCCATAACCGATCGAGGCTTCGACATCGCCCGCAGTGTCGAGACGGCCGGAAATGCCTGCATGACCCATGTGGTCATCACCGAGACGGGCCCGATGCTCGCCGACTACTCGGTCGGGCCTTCGTGAAATACGACTCGAAGCGCTACGCGCTGGTCAACCGCTGGGATGAGCGGCACACGAAGACCGTCGGCCGCTTGCTCCAACCCCGTCCTGGCGAGAAGATCCTCGAGGTGGGAGCGGGCCGCGGCCACCTGACGAAGAGGCTCATCGACCTGGGCGTCGACGCGGTCGGTATCGACGCCAACCCACACGCCTCCGAAATGGCCGTGTCCGATGCCGTGGTCACCATGCGCGCCGAGCGGCTCGACTTCGCAGACGAGTCGTTCGACAAGGTGGTCTCGGTTCATGCGATCGAGCACGTACCCGAGATCGAAGGCGCCCTCGCCGAGATGGCGCGCGTGCTCAAGCCGGGCGGGATCGTCCTGCTCATCTACCCGGCAGAGCCGATTCAGGGAATCTGGGCGATCCCTACCGCGGTGATCCTCCATGGGAATCCGTTCAAGGCTCGACAGGTCCATTGCCATTGGCTGTGGCCCGCGAAGATGCGCCGCTTGACCGGTCGGGCCGGGCTGCGCGAGACCCACTCCGAGTTCAACCTCCTATCCAGCCCGCAGTTCGTCTCCGTCTACAGCAAAGGTTGAGGTCCTTGGTTTTCGCGCGTTGAGTGGCGATCCTGGTCGGCGCCGACAACAGGGAGTCGTAACTGGTGGCTCGCACCTACGTGCTGGACACGTGCGTTCTGATCGCCGATCCAAACTCGCTCTATCGATTCGATGAGCACGATGTGGTCCTTCCGCTGGTGGTGATCGAGGAGCTCGACCGCCTCAAGTCCCGCCCCGACGAGGTCGGCGCGAATGCCAGGAGAGCAATCAAACTCCTGGAGGAGATGGGTGCGTCGCGACTGAACGGGCTACGGGAGGCGGTGGCCCTCCCCGCCGGTGGGTCGCTTCGCATCGAACTGAACGGCATCGATTCGGACCGTTTGCCGCGGTTCCTCGACCCGACGACGGCCGATCATCGCCTGCTCGCCACCTGCATGACCATGTCGGGGGCGGGTGGCGACCCGGTGCTGGTGACCAAGGATGCCTCCCTGCGGATCAAGGGCGCCCAGTTGGGGGTCGAAGTCGAGGACTATCGCGCAGATACCGCCAAGGTCGATCAGATCGCCACCGGGGTCGTCGAGGTGCAGGTCGCCGGCGAGACCATCGACGCCCTCTTCCAGGAGCCCAAGCTGGTCCTCGAGGACGTCGAGGCACTCACCAACGAGTTCGTGGTGTTGCGCGCCGGCGTGTCACGGTCGGCGATCGCCAGGGTGATCCAGGCCGACCCCGATGTCGTGGTGGAGCGGGTGGGATCGCATCCGAAGGCGTTCGGCGTCGAGCCCAAGAACCTCCGTCAGACGGTGGCGCTCCAGCACCTGCTCGATCCGGAGATCCCCGCGGTCTCGATCATGGGAACCGCCGGCTCGGGTAAGACCTTCCTCGCCCTGGCGGCGGCCCTCGAGCAGGTTCTCGAAACCGGCAGGTATCGCAAGGTGTCGGTCTACCGGCCGCTGGTTGCGGTGGGCCGCCAGGAGGTCGGTTTCCTTCCCGGCGATCTCTCGGAGAAGCTGCAGCCGTGGATGGCGGCCATCCACGACAACCTCCACGCCCTCTTCTCCGACTCCGGAGCCGAGGGCGCCCGGGCAGCCATCGAGGAGCTGACGCTGCGTGGCGAGCTGGAACTCGCCGCGGTGACCTACCTGCGGGGGCGCTCGATCACAGGCGAGTTCGTGATCATCGACGAGGCCCAGAACCTGGAGCTGCCGACTCTCAAGGTCATCCTGACCCGCATGTCGAAGGACTCGAAGGTGGTCTTCTGCGGCGACCTCACCCAGGTGGACAACCCGTACATCTCGCCGTATGGCGGGATGGCAGCGCTGATCGAGAAGTTCCGCGGCTCACCTCTGTTCGGGCATGTGATCCTCGAGAAGTCGATCCGCAGTCCCCTGGCGGAGATGGCCGCACACGTGCTGTGACGTCGGCTACTGGGCGAGGCGCTCCCGGCGCGCCGCCAACAGCTCCGCCGCCCGCTCGAGCGTGATGCTCTCGGGGTCGTCGCCTTTGCGGAGGCTGGCATTGACATCGCCGTCGGTGACGTAGGGCCCGTACCGGCCGGTTCGCACCGTCACGGGTTTCTTCGACACCGGGTCATCGCCCAACGACTTGAGGGGCTCGGCCGATCGGCGCTGTCCTCGTCTCCTCGGGGGCTCTGCGAGAAGAGCGATTGCCTCGTCGAGAGTCAGGGTGAAAAGCTGGTCTTCGCTTTCGAGAGACCGGCGATCGTCGCCTCGTTGGATGTAGGGCCCGTATCGCCCGTTGAGGGCGAGCACGTCGACACCGTCCGCATCCTGACCGACGGTGCGCGGCAGCGAGAGGAGCTGGAGGGCGGCATCCAGCGAGAGCTCGTCGGGTTCCATCGACTTGAGCAGAGAGGCGCGTTTTGGTTTCGTCTTCGCTCCTTCCTCGTCCTCGCCCAGTTGCACATAGGGCCCGAAGCGACCGCGCTTGAGGAGCACCACCATGCTCGTGTCCGGGTCGGTGCCGAGGATCTTGTCGCCTGCGCTCTGCTGCTCGAGCATCTCGACGGCGGCCTCGACGGTCAGCTCGTCGGGGGCGATGTCGTCGGGGAGCGAGGCACGATCGGTGCCGCGCTCCAGGTAGGGCCCGTAGCGGCCCACCCTGGCGAGGATCTCCTCGCCGTTCGCATCGACCCCGATGGGGATCGAGTTGACGGCACGGGCGTCGATGTCGTCGAGCCGCTCCGAGACGATGGCCTTGAGCCCGGTGTCACCCAGATAGAACCGCTCCAG
>JBFGRR010000209.1:0-3450 GCA_041567215.1 Acidimicrobiia bacterium
ATCGGCCGGCGCGCTGATCGTGGACTCCGACTTCAGGGCCGCTCTCGAGACCCAGACGATCCCCACCTACACGACGGCGTCTCTGCTGTTGGGGGAGCAATTGGTGGCCCATGAGCTGGCTCATCAGTGGTTCGGCAACGCCGTCGCCCTTGGCCAGTGGGACGACATCTGGCTCAACGAGGGCTTCGCAACCATGGCCCAGTGGCTCTGGCAGGAGCATCGGTACGGTGTGGATGTCTACGACGGTCAGGTGGTCAACGCCCACAGCATCATCTCCGGTGCCAGATTGGTCGAGGAGGGCGTCGATGCCGAGGAGGCCGCCCGCAGGGCTGCGGACGCTTTTCCGCCTCCGGACCACCCTCGTTTGGGCGACCTCTTCAATGCCTCGGTCTACCTGCGCGGGGGACTCGCCCTGGTGGCACTCCGTGATCGGGTTGGTGATGACCGGTTCTTCGATTTCGTCCGGACGTACGTGCGCGCCGGATCCGGTGGTGCGGTCACCACCGAGTGGTTCCTGGACCTGGTCGAGGCCGAGCTCGGCACGGATGCGGCGAAGACGGTGAGCACATGGGTGACCGCCCCGCGAATCCCCGATCTCCCGGAGAGGGGTCTCTTCTCTCCAGGATGACGGACTATGCGCATATGCGTATAGTGATGCGGATGGTGTCCACGAACTTCAGCGCTGCCGTGTTCGGCGCCTCCGGTTATGCGGGCGGGGAGTTGGTTCGGCTCCTCGACTCTCACGACGGATTCGAGTTGTCCTATCTGGGCGGCCACTCGAGCGCGGGTAGCCGGCTGGGCGAGGTCCATCCTCAGCTGCCCGGAGGGGACCGGGTGCTCGGGCCCAACCTCCCCGAGGAGGTGCGGGGGGTGGACATCGTGTTCCTCGCTCTGCCTCACGGGGCGTCCGTGGAGGTGGGCGCCCAGCTCGCCGCCGCCGGATCCAGGGTCGTGGACCTCGGCTCCGACTACCGCCTCGACACCCCCGAGCGCTACCAACTCGCCTACGGCAGCCCTCATCCCCGTCCCGACGATCTCCGGTCTTGGGTCTACGGACTGCCCGAACTCTTCGACGTGGCCGGTGCCCGCCTGGTCGCCTCGCCGGGTTGTTATCCGACCTCGGTGCTGCTTGCTCTGGCGCCTCTGCTGGCCGCCGGCCTGGTCTCCAGCGAGGGCGTGGTCGCCGACTGCCTGAGCGGGGTGTCGGGCGCGGGCCGGTCCTTGCGTGACGATCTGCTGTACGGAGCCGTCGACGAAGGAGTACGCGCCTACGGCGTGACCGTGCACAGACACCGTCCCGAGATCGAGATGGCCCTCGACACCCTGCACGGTGGGGAACATCGGATCGTCTTCACCCCGCATCTGGTGCCGATGCAGCGGGGGATCCTCGCCACGGTCACCGCCCCTGCAGCCGACGGCGTGGACCGGGATTCGCTCATGGAAGTGTTGCTGAGCGCATATGCCGACGCACGGTTCGTGGACGTGATCGACTCCCCGCCGCAGACCCGCTGGGTCGTCGGATCGAACCGGGCACTCGTCAGTGTCTTCCATGACGAGAGAACCGGCAGGGTGATAGCCCAGGCGGCAATCGACAACCTGCTCAAGGGGGCTGCGGGCCAGGCAGTACAGGCCGCCAACCTGATGACGGGTCTTCCCGAAGGGGCCGGCCTGCCGATGGCCGGGTGGATGCCGTGAGTGTCACGGCCGCGAAGGGATTCCTGGCCGCAGGCACATCTGCCGGCATCAAGGCCTCCGGTGCCCTCGACATCGCCCTGATCGCGGCCGAGGGAACCACGACCGCCACCGGAGTCTTCACACGATCGCGGACCGCGGCCCCACCCGTTCTCCTCTCGCGGAGCCGGCTGGACTCCGGAGTCGCCCGCGCCGTCGTCGTGAACTCCGGCTGTGCCAACGCCGGGACCGGAGACGCCGGATTGGCCGATGCCGAGGCCATCACCGCCCGCGTCGCCGAACTGCTCGGCTGCGAACCCCGCGAGGTGCTGATGTGCTCGACGGGCCCGATCGGAACGGTGCTCCCGCGGCGGCGCATCGAAGGTGCCCTTCCCAACCTGGTGGCCCGGATGTCATCCGACGGATCCGACCATGCCGCGACGGCGATCATGACCACGGATTCGGTGCCGAAGTCCAGTGTCCGCCGGACCGGTGGGGTGACGGTGGGAGGTATCGCCAAGGGGGCGGGGATGCTCCGCCCCGACATGGCGACGATGCTGGCGTTCCTGACCACGGACGCCGTCCTGGATGCCTCACTCGGCTCCAGGGCGCTCCGCTCTGCGGTCGAAACCACCTTCAACTGTCTCAACGTCGATGGCTGCCAGTCCACCAACGACACGGTGATCCTGATGGCCTCGGGTGAGTCCGGGGTTGCCCTCGATCCCGGGGTCTTCACTGAGTTGGTGCGAGACGTGTGCGCCGACCTCGCCCTGCAGATGGCCGCCGATGCCGAAGGAGCGTCGAAGGTCGTCCGCATCGAGGTGACGGGCGCGCCGTCGGACCCCGAGGCGGCCGCTCTGGGAAGGGCAGTCGCCGACTCGGCACTGGTGCGATCGTCTTTCTACGGGGCCGATCCGAACTGGGGCCGAGTGCTGGCAGCTCTCGGTGTCGCCGGCATACCGCTAGATCCGGCTGCGGTCCAAATCGCCTATGAGGGTGTTCCGGTCTGTGCCGGCGGTGTCGGGGCCCTGTTCGACGACGATGCGGTCTCCGCTCTCATCCAGGGCGATTTCACGGTGTCGATCTCGGTGGGGGAGGGCTCGGGCCGGGCATCGGTGATCACCACGGATCTGACCCCCGACTACGTCCGTTTCAACGGGGAGCGGTCTTGATGGAGAATGCGCCATGCCGATAGGCCACTCGCAACCCGATCCCGGCAGGCCGCGGATCGCCAACTCGATGGGCAAGGCGCGCATCCTGATGGAGGCAATGCCTTACATGCGCCAGTTCCGCGGCAGGATCGTCGTGGTCAAGTACGGCGGATCGGCCATGGAAGACGAGGAGCTCCAGCACTCCTTCGCAGGCGACGTCACCCTGCTGGCGATGGTGGGCATCCACCCTGTCGTCGTCCACGGCGGTGGGCCGCAGATCTCGGCCGCCATGGAGCGGGAGGGGGTGGTCCCCAGCTGGATCGATGGCTTGAGGGTCACCGACGAGGCCGCGATGCGGGTGGTTCAGAGGGTTCTCGTGGGCGAGGTCAACGCCGACATCGTCCGATTGCTGGGCGGTCACGGTGCCAGGGCGATCGGCGTCTCCGGCCTCGACGCGGGTCTGTTGAGTGTCAGCCCCAAGGCTCCACGACTCGGGTTCGTGGGCGACATCGACCGGGTCGACGCCGATCTCCTGCGCCGGCTCATCGACGATGGCCTCATCCCGGTCGTGGCTCCGGTGGGGCGGGGAGAGGACGGAAAGGTCTACAACTGCAACGCAGACACCGCC
>JBFGRR010000210.1:0-3444 GCA_041567215.1 Acidimicrobiia bacterium
CCGTTCCAGCCGCCCAGGAACAGCGTGGCGGCGATGGCGGACATCGAGAAGATGTTCACGTACTCGGCCAGAAAGAACATGGCGAAACGCATGCCCGAATACTCCGTGTGGAAGCCGCCGACGATCTCCTGCTCGGCCTCGACCAGATCGAAGGGGGCGCGGTTGGTCTCGGCGATCGCGGCGATCAGGAAGATCACGAACGCCACGAACTGGGGTATCAGGTTCCAGCGGGGAATCCAGCCGACCAGCCATACGGGTAGGGCGGGAAGGACGTCGGCCATCGACCCGGCCTGGCGTTCGACCAGCTCGGCGAGCGAGAGCGTGCCGGCTCCGCCCGTGGCCGTCGCCGAGTACATGACCACCGAGACGATCGCCAGGCCCATGGCGGCTTCGTAGCTGATCGCCTGCGCCGTGGCTCGCACCCCGCCGATGAGCGGGTACTTGGATCCCGACGACCAGCCGGCGAGCACCACCGCGTACACGGCCATCGCCGACATGGCGAGGATGAACAAGACACCGATGTTGAGGTCGGTTCCCTGCAGAGGGATCACGCGGTCGGCGATGGTGATCGGCTTGCCCCAGGGCACCACCATGAAGAGGAGGAACGCCGGGATCACCGCCAGGAACGGAGCCAGGATGTACATGCCCAGCTGGGCCTTGGCAGGTGTGATCTGCTCCTTGAAGAACAGCTTGAGGCCGTCGGCGACGGTCTGGAGGATGCCCCACGGTCCGGCACGGTTCGGGCCGACACGGCTCTGCATGTCGGCGACGATCTTCCGCTCCATCCAGACGTTGAGAACGGTGACCACGAGGAGCAGCACGAAGGTCGCCACCACGCGAGCAACCACGATGAGGAAGTCGACCCAATCCACTAGAGCTCGAAGCAGTCCACGACGCTGGCGAGATTAGGGAGCGGGGTGATGCCTGAACAAACCAAGCTGTTGCCTGGATCCCGTTCGCTCGCTCCCCCGTCGCGACATAGACTCCACCGCCGATGGAATCCACACTCAACCGTCGTCGCCAGGTCGGGTACGTCGCCCTGGCGGTCGCCGTGACCATCCCGGGAGTCGCCATCCGTATCGCCGGGGCGCATCCGCCCGAGATCCTGGCCGCGGCTGTCTTCGGGCTCGCCATTGTCGGCGCCGCCTTCATGCTCTCCTGGGCCGCCGAGATCGTCCAGTTGGACATCTCGGCGGGGCTGGCGATCGCGCTGCTTGCGCTCATCGCGGTGCTGCCGGAGTACGCGGTGGACTTCGTGTTCACCTGGAAGGCCGGGGTCGAGTTCGTGGAACTGGGTGGAGTAGGGCCTTTCGAATGGGCACCGCTGGCCCTCGCAAACATGACCGGCGGGAACCAGCTCCTCATCGGAGTCGGGTGGCCGCTGGTGGTGCTCGCCGGGACGTGGAAGATCAGGCAGAAACTCGGCGCAGCCGGGCAGGCAGACGACCGCAGCACTGCCCGCGGAATCGTCCTGGGCCGCCCGCAGTCGGTCGACATCGCATATCTGACCCTGGCAGCCATCTACGGGTTGACCCTCCCGTTCCGCAGTTCCCTCACACTCGTCGACGCCGCGGTCCTCGTGGGGATCTACGTCGCCTACCTGATCCGCCTCGGCAAGGCACCGGCGGAAGAGCCCCACCTGGTGGGCCCCGCCGCGCTGATCGGAGCGATGGAGCGAAGGCCGCGCCGGCTCATCAACGCTGCCCTCTTCGTGGTCGCGGCCGGTGTGATCCTGGCGGCCGCAGAGCCCTTCGCCGAGTCACTGGTCCATGTGGGCGAGGAGTTCGGCATCAGCACCTTCCTCCTCGTCAAGTGGGTCGCACCGCTCGCCTCCGAGTCCCCGGAGCTGCTGGTGGCAACCCTATTCGCATGGCGTCTGGCGCCCGCCATCGGCCTGGGAGCGCTGGTCTCCTCCAAGGTGAACCAATGGACCTTGCTGGTCGGCACGCTGCCGCTGGTGTTCGCCATCTCGTCGTCGTCCACGAACGGCCTGCCCCTGGGAATCCAGCAGCGCGACGAGTTGCTGGTCACGGCTGCTCAGACCGTCTTCGCGGTCGCGATCATGGCGAACCTGTCGATGAGCCGGGGTGAGGCATGGGTGATGCTCACCTTGTTCGTGGCGCAGTTCGCGTCATCGGGAGTGCTGCCGGAGAAGTACGCCGCGCCCGGACGGATCGCGGTGGGGGTCATCTTCATCCTCGCCGCAGCCTGGGTGCTGCGACGCGGCCACCTCCGCGGCCTCCGCACCGTCATCGTCGAAGGCCTGACCTCCCCATACGATGAGCTGACAGTCGAGGACTGAAGTAAACCTCGCGCCCCGACGGCGGGTGTGTGAGGTGTGCAGACACTGATCGGAGGACCCTTGGTCGAGAACTTCGACCGCTTCTACCTTCGGGAGTTCCCGGCGATGGTCGCCCTCGCCTGTGCCGTCTCCGGAAGCCGGCTCGCCGCCGAAGACCTCGCACAGGAGGCGCTCACCCGCGCCTATCGCAGCTGGTCGAAGATCGGCGAGTACGACAAGCCCGGCGCCTGGCTCCGGCGGGTGACCATCAACCTGTCCCTTTCCGCCCGACGCCGGCTCGCCTCCGAGACCAGAGCCCGTTTGCGGCTCGGACCCGAGCCTCTGCTCTCAGAAGCGCCCGAACTTCACGATGAGGTCTGGGAGGCGATGAGGAAACTCCCCGGCAAACAGCGCGCCGCGGTTGCGCTCCACTACCTCGAAGATCTGCCGGTCGCCTCCGTGGCCGACGCCATCGGGTGTGCCGAATCCACCGCCAAGGTCCACCTCCATCGGGGCCGGACCGCCCTCGCCCGAATCCTGGAGGAAACGCGATGAACCCCGAAGAGAAGATCCGCTCGGCATTCTCGGACCTGCGCCGTCGCAGCCGTCAGGACGTCGACGCCCGGGACGGCCTCGCACGCCTGCAGGGCCGGCGGCGGCGCGGGCTCGTCCCTGCTCTGGTCTCGGCCGGGGCGGTCACCCTTGCGGTGGGGGGATTCGCCCTGCTGGGATTGCTCTCCGGCGAACCAGTTCCCGACGACGACATCGTCGCTCCGCCGTCCACCGTCGCCACCACGACTACCACTCCCGGCACGACGATTCCCGCATTCGTCGCCGGGCCGGGCATGGCCGGATGGCCGTTCGTGGTGGCCGAGACCGTCGACGGCCAGAGTGCGGGCCTACTTGGGCAGCCGCCGCTGGTGGAGCTTCCCGGCGAGATCCTCTCGGCCCACACCGACACCTTGGGCGGCGTCGTCTACCTCACCGGCACCGACCTGATGTGGGCCACAGGGCAAGGCGAGTCGGTGGAGATCGCCTCGGGCGTCGATGCGCTCGCAGGTGTCTACATCAGCGAAGGCATGCCCAGTGCGCTGTACGCGACCTCGACCGGCGGTTCCTCGCTGACCGTGACGAGTCTCTCGCCGGACCCGGAGATGCGGACC
>JBFGRR010000211.1:0-3436 GCA_041567215.1 Acidimicrobiia bacterium
CCTGGGCTACCTGGCCCTTCGCCGTGCCACTCCCGACCCACTGCAGCGGGCCCGGCGCTCGGCCATCCTCGGGGTGATAGCCGTCATCCAGGTTCCGCTCGTCTACTTCTCCGTCAGCATCTGGCGGACGCTCCACCAGGGGATGACGGTGACATCCGACGGGATCGCCATGGACGGTGAGATGGTGGCCGCGTTGATGGCGAACCTCGCCGCCTTCACGCTGTTGTATCTGTCTCTGTTGTTCGAGCGCTTGCGGCTGGCCAAGCTGGAAGCACTGGCGGAGCCGATTGCAGAGCCGATCGCGGGAGAGGCGATCTCCACGCCCAAGTTGGGGAGCCAGCTGTGAACTCCGGTTGGGTCGTCGCCGCATACCTGGTCGTCTACGGCATGATCGGCCTCTATGCCGCATCATTGGTGCTCAGAACCCGCCGGGCTCACCGAGCCATGGGGCGCGAGAGAGGGGAAACATGACTTCTCGGAAGTGGGTCGTACCCGTCGGGTTGATGGCCATGCTGGTCGCCGGCTTCTTCCTCGTCCGCAGCCTCTCCGACGACCTCGTCTACTACCTGTACACCTCCGAGGCCGTGGAGCAGCGGGCCGACTTCCCCGATGGACGCCGCTTCCGGCTCGCCGGAATCGTCGTGCCCGGGACCATCTCCTTCACTGCGGATGAGGTCGTCTTCGAAGTGTCGGACGGCGCGGCAACCGTTCCGGTCAGGCTGCTGGGAACGCCACCCCAGCTGTTTGCCGAAGACGTCCCCGTGTTGATGGAAGGCACCTGGGAGGGTGAGGTATTCGAATCCGACCTGTTGCTGATCCGCCACGAGGAGGGCTACGAAGCCCCCGACGAGGGCAATGTCCCGGAGAGCTGACCGGGTTCAGGGAATGAGTTCGAGGGTGACCTCGGGCGGCGGGAGTTCATCGAGGACCGCTCCGCCGATTCCCAGCAGGTAGCGGTCGAAGAACCCGACCAGGATGTCGTCGAGTATCGGCACCACCCGCCGTGCCGGGATCGGGCCTTTGATTCCCAGACGGTCCGCTACCGGCGAGAACACGGGCGTGAGCACGAAGTCGTTGTGGTTGGCGCCGTTCAACGCCAGCCAGTACGACTGGGCCGGGCTTCGTTCGGCGAGTCCGCGCAGTCTCCTATCGTTGGGCGTACCGATCCAGCCGTCCGACCGCACGAACAGCGAGGGCACCCGCAGTTCCCGGGCGACGACCCGGTCGGTCACCGGCAGGACCCAGGCATCGAATCCGAGTGCCGCCTTGCACCGTTTGTCGAGAATGCAGAAGCGCACGGTGGCACCGCCCCCGGTCGAGTGCCCGAATGCACCGACGAGGTCGAGGTCGGCACTCCCGGCGAGCTGTCCGAATCCGCCTTCTGCACCCGCCTCCAGCTCGTCCACGAGGAAGACCAGGTCCTCGGAGTAGGTTTCGACGAGGAGCGTGGCTGCCTCTTCGTAGTCTTCCTGGCCCACCGTGTCCTCGTCCGGGAGGGCTGCATCGTCGAACGCGATGACGTCACCGTTGGACAAGCGAGTGGCTGCCGCGCCGTAGGTGTGATCGGCTGCCACGACCACGAAGCCGTGTGAGGCCAGCGACTCCATCTGGTTGAGCGCGATGGTCCTGAAGCCCTTCCAGCCGTGGGAATAGAGCACGACCGGGAACTTCCCCGACAACGGCGGTGCGCCTGAGTAGCTGTGAGATGGAAGGCCGGAGGCATGGCTGAGGAAGAAACCGGGGAAGCCGAGGTACCCCGCCACGGCCGGGCCGACGACGTCCCAGTCGGGATTCCACACCGATACCTCGGCACCTTCTTCGACCGTGGCCGGATACCAGACCTGGGCCATGATCCGTCTCGGCGTGCCCTCGGGAACACCCCCGTAGACCTCGTCTCGCTCGATGTCGAGCAACTGGAAGGAGCGTGTACCCACCGCATAGGGACCGGTTGGACGGGGTAGCTCGGGAATCGGGAGGGCGAGTGGGAGCGCCACTATCGCCGCGAGCCCAAACGGCGCCAATGCGCCTCGCCTGAACCTCAGCACTCCTCGCACCCGGCGGTCCTCACGAAGGGCGTCCGGCACGGCCAGCAGCACGGTGGCGAGCTCGAGAGGAATCAGCTGCCAGCGGAATCCTTCCACCAACAGCTGCAGCAGCATCGCTGCCAGGAGGACGACTGCCATCCGGCCCCGCTTGAGCCGGAAACCCGTGGCGACGGGGAAGAACACGGCGATGGCGACCGCAGCAACCTGGATCCACTCAAATGCTCGCACGAGCCTCCCGTCGGACGGCGGCCGAGCTTACGCCAAACCAGAAGGATCGAACCCGAGCGGCAGCTCGAGACGGTTGGCCGACATCAGGGCATGATCGGAGAGCAGCGACCGGGTGGGTCCATCCGCCACAACCCGGCCACCGTTGATGACGACTGCTCGGGGGCACAACTCGAGGGCAAAAGGAAGATCATGGGTGACGATCACCATGGTCACGTCAAGGTTCGAGAGGACGTCGACCAACTCCCGCCGGCCCGCTGGGTCGAGGTTCGACGATGGTTCATCCAGGACGAGGATCTCCGGCTCCATCGCCAGGACGGTGGCGAGCGAAACCCGCCTTCTCTCGCCCCCGGACAGGTGATGGGGTGTGGCTTCTGACAGATGCGCTGCTCCTACCTGGAGGAGCGCCTTTTCCACCCGCTCATCCAGTTCCGGCGGCTCGATCCCGAAGTTGGCAGGACCGAAAGCGACGTCCTCTCGAACCGTTGGCATGAAGAGTTGGTCGTCGGGATCCTGGAACACGAACCCGACACGCCTGCGGATCTGGCGCGCCGTTTCCGAACCAAGGGTGAGGCCGGCGACCTCGATGTGACCCGATGCCGCTTCGAGGATGCCGATCAGGTGGAGCATCAGTGTGGTCTTGCCTGCCCCGTTCGGTCCCAGCACGGCCACCCGCTCGCCCGCATCCACCTCCAGGTCGAGCCCAACCAGCACATCGTCCCCACCCGGGTAGGCAAACGTGAGGCCTTCGACCCTGAGAAGGCTCATGAGGCCACCGCGATCAATGTGATCATCCACGCAGCGAGCGGCACGGAGAGGCTCGTCGTCCAGTCGAGCGGTCGGGCGCGCACCACTCCTAGGTCGGGCATCCGGCCGTCGAAACCTCTGGCGAGCATCGCCTGGAATACCCTCTCACCTCGCTCGTAGGAGCGGATGAAGAGGGCGCCGCCCGCCATGCCCAGAGCTCGAATCTGGCCGATCCAGCGCGGGTCGTAACCCCGTGCGGCCATCGCCGTCCGCATCCTCCCCCACTCGCTGATGATGACGTCGAGGTACCTGACCATGAAGCCGGCGATGGCGGTGATCACTCGCGGCACGCGTAGGCGGTCCAACCCGCGCAGCAGGTGTGGCACCTCCGTTGTGGCCACCAGGATCACCGAGGCGCC
>JBFGRR010000212.1:0-3426 GCA_041567215.1 Acidimicrobiia bacterium
CCCGTGTCGGAACACGAAGCCCTCCGCCGACTCGAGTGCGTCACACACCTTCGGTCCGGCGATCACCCCGCCCAACGGGACGTATCCGGAACTGACCGCCTTGGCAAAGGTGATGATGTCCGGTGTGACTCCGAAGAACTGTGCACCGAACCAGGTGCCCAGGCGCCCGAACCCGCAGATCACCTCGTCGAAGATGAGGAAAGCGCCGTGTTCGTCGCACATACGGCGCAAGCTCTCCAGATAGCCCTCCGGGGGTGGGAAGACCCCGCCGGCACCTTGCAGCGGTTCGGTGAGCACGGCGGCGATCTGCTCGCCGCGCTCGGCGAACAGGCGCCCAACCGCTTCGATGTCGTTGCCGGGAACCTGCACCACGTCACCCACCAGCGGACCCCAGCCTTCCCGGTTGGGGGCGATCCCCTGTGCGGATGTCCCGCCGAAGTTGGTGCCGTGATACCCGTGTTCGCGGGAGATGATCAGCGTTCGTTCAGGATGCCCACCCTCGCTCTGGGCTATTCGGGCCATCTTCATCGCGGTGTCGACGGCTTCCGAGCCGGATGATCCGAGGAAGACCCTCGCCCTGTCGAAAGGAGAGAGACTGGCGATCTTGGCTGCCAGGGCCTCCGAAGGCTCGTTGGTGAACGGATCGAAGGTGTGATACGACGCAAGCGAGGCGGCCTGATCTGCGATCGCCGCGATCATGTCCGGATGACCGTGCCCCACGTTCATGTACCAGAGGCCGGCCATGCCGTCGATGTAGCGGTTGCCGCGATCGTCCCAGATCTGGGCTCCCTCTCCCCCGACGATGTTGATGAATTCGGTCTTCCGGGGCGGGCTGAAAGGGTGAAGGAAAGCGGACATGGCGGGCACGGTAGTCAGTGCCAAACGCGCAAGAAGCTGTAACCATGACCCGATGGGCCCGCGTCTCAACATCCGCAACGCCAGGGCGGCCGACGCCGTCGCGATCCTCGAGATCTATGCCCCGATCGTGCGCGACAGCGCCATCTCTTTCGAGTTCGAACCGCCCTCGGAGTCGGAGATGGCTGACAGGATCGAGCGGGTGACCGCCACGGATCCGTGGCTGGTGCTCGAGAGCGATGGGACCATCGTCGGATACGCCTACGCCACCGAATACCGGAGCCGTCCCGCATACGCGGCCACCCGGGAGACGACGGTCTACGTTCATGCGGACCACCGACGATCCGGCGCGGGTCGCCAACTCATGACAGCCCTTCTCACAGAGGTGGCGCGCCGCGGCGCGGTGACCGCGGTGGCGGTGATCGGGCTGCCCAACGACGCCAGCGTCTCGCTGCACGAGTCGCTCGGCTTCGTTCACGCCGGCACCATCCATCGCGTCGCCCGGAAGTTCGAGCGCTGGCACCACGAGGGCTACTGGGTGCTGGCTCTGCCGCGGCCTCTCTAGCGGTGGACCGGCCACGAGACGGTCGCCATCGCACGCTCTGAGGCACCAACCGACATCCGGCCCGCCGATTCGACGACGTCGGATTCGAGAAGCGTGCGGAGCTCCTCGCGGCGGGACCGCGGCACGATCAGACGCTGCGAGTACAGGTCGAGAATCTCCTCCCAATCCTCGAACCACAACCCCCCTTCGCGGACCCACCTCTCCACCTTCGGGGTCCGGCCGATCACCACCTCCACCTCGACCACGAAGTCGTCCACGGTTGGGCCACCCGGCCTCTCGAGCCCGTGAATGGCCCGGTAATAGGGGGCGAGATGCGCCCAGGGGTGATCGGCGCTCAACTCGATGACGACGCCCAGATTGGCGGCGCCGCCCATCGCGGTCAGAAACGGCCCAAGATCGGGCACGTCGTAGACCACATGGGAAGACGTGGCCACATCCGCCATCGACACGTCCACATCCGGCCAGGAACCCTCGATCACGTCCACCTGCACCCCGCGGGCCGCCGAAGCGCGCCGGAGGCCGTCCGCCATGCCGGCGTGCTTCTCGACCGCGGTCACCCGCAGGCCCCGCTCGGCGTATCTGAGGCACGACCGGCCCGTGCCGGCTCCGATGTCGAGAACGGAAGCGGGACCGAAGGCCAGCACCGCACGCTCGGTGGGCGTCTCCGCCTCGTCATCAGCCGCGGCACTGCGCCGCTCCCACAGTGCCACCGGCCACCCGTAGGGGGATTCGGTCGCCTGGGCAAGCAGGGAGTCGGGGATTTTCCAGGCGGCGAGAGCCTCCGCCCAGGCGGTCAACGCAACCCCGCAAACAGGTCGTCCTCCCGAGCAGGCGCCTCGACGCGACTGAAGATCCGCATGTAGGCCTCGCGGCCCAAGGCCTCGGGCAGTTGGTCCTCCGGCAGGGCGAGGAAGAACCAATCATCGGGTATCTGCGTCTTGTGCGCACGCAGGGCCGCGAGCTTCTGGTGAACGAAGTGGCGCACATCGAGCCAGGCCGTGATGTCCTCATCGGGGGTGCCGGCATGCTGCAACCGCTGGTACTCCTCGGCCTCGATGGTCCCTGCGGCGAGCCGCATCTCGGCGAAACTGCGCACCCTGCTGCGCGGCCAGGCCGCCCAGTAGAGCTTCATCGGCTGCCAGGGTTCCTCCCCCTCCTCCAGCGGGAAGCGGGCGAGGTCGGACGCACCGAAGAACGCCGCGATCCCCACCCGGTGGACGTTGATGTGATCGGGGTGGCCGTAGCCTCCGAAGGGGTCGTAGACGGTGATGACCTCCGGCTGGTAGCGACGCATGAGATGGATCAGGCGGGTCGTCGCCTCCATGAAGTCTGCCTGCCAGAAAGACCCGGGATGCTGATTGGCGTCCGTCCCCATCATCCCGGAGTCGCGATACCCGAGGAACTCGTGGTGCTCGACTCCCAGGATCCCCAGCGCGGCCCGCACCTCCTCGGCGCGCACCTCATCGAGCCGACCACGAATCGACTCCGGATCCTCGTAGTTGTGGATCTCGCCCTCGGCGCCGTCGGTGGCGGTCACCACCACCACCCGTTCACCCGCGGAGGCATAGTGAGCCAGGGCCCCACCGGTCGAGATGACCTCGTCATCGGGGTGGGCGTGAAACGCGAGCAGGCCGGACATGACGGCGCACCATAGCCAGGCGTTCAGGATGCGAAGCGGCCCCCATGGCCGAGCACAGCGAGCCTGACCGGGTCCGCCACCAGCCTCAGATAGTCGGTCGGGTTGGGCACGGCACGAGCGTACCGGGGTACTCTCCGGTCCCGTGCAGCCCGCAACCCACCAAGCCGAAGCGCTCACCTCCGCCGGCACCGACGAGGTGTGGGCAGAGCTACAGAAGCCGGAGACCTGGGCGGAAATCGGCGGCGTGGAACGCTCCCATGACCCCGAGTTCGACGACGGGGGCAACCTGGTCTCCTACCGATTCGAGGCGATGTTCGCCGGGTAGGGCTACCCGGGGACGGGCCGGTCCACCGTGACCGACCGGCCC
>JBFGRR010000213.1:0-3408 GCA_041567215.1 Acidimicrobiia bacterium
CCGAGATCGCGACCAAAGGTCGTGGACTCGTCGCCTACGTGGCGCCCTTTCATGTCAGATCCCTCGATTCACGATGCGTTGGAGCCTTCGAACCGTCAGCGGGTCGTAACGGTCTGCCTCTTCCATGTCGAGCAACTCCCGAAGACGGTGGTAGTAGGTGGTGGCACTGATCCCGAGGACCTCGCTGATGGTCCGGTCCTTCGGCTCCGGGAATTGCCACCAACCCCTTTCGAAATCGAGGATACGGCGGTCGGCGGTGTCCAGCATGTCGAAGAAAAGGGTATTGAGGAAGCGTGCCCGATCAGGGGATTTCGCCCTCGGGCGAGCCCGACGGCAGGCTGCGATAAGACGTCAGAACGGCTTTCGGAACACGACGTGCAGCCGGGTGACCGCGAATCCGAGACCCTCGTAGAGCCCGAAAGCACCGTTCGGGTTCTCGGTGTGGACCCCGAGAGCCGCCTCCGTCATCCCTCGCGCCTTCAACTCTCTCAGGCTCGCACAGATCAAGGAGCGTGCGATTCCCCGGCGGCGGAACTCCCGCACGGTCGAGATGTCCTCCGTGTATCCCCTGGAACGGCCGGTGGCCTCGTTCTCGGCCGGGCGGATGAACGAGCGCACCTGGGCAACCACCCGGTCGCCGGCCCAGGCGACCTTCCAAAGCGACTCGTCACGATTGGGGTCGTCGAGAAACCTCCGGAATCTCGACTCCGTGGGCTCCGAGAACCCCCAGTGATCCCGGAAGGCCTCGACGTCCGCCTCCCAGATGGCACGCAGCTGGTCGGCGGTCACCGGTCTGATCTCCACACCGCCCGGAAGCGGGTGGTCGGGTATGTCGTCCAGATGAGGTCGAACCATGTCGGCCACATAAGTGATCGGCTCGAAGCCCCGCGACTCATAGACTTCCACGAACTCGGGCTGGGATTTCGAATCTGCGAAACCGTCGAACACCTTCTCGGGTGCCGGATCGTCTCGGGCGACCTCCCTGGCCCGCTCCTCCGCCCACTCGAACAGCGACCCGATCACACCGAGATGCCGGACCGCCGGATGGACGTGTGCCCAAACGATCGAGACCCTGGGACCGTCGGTTTCCTGCCACCAGTCGGAGCGGGTGTACGCCACGATCTCGCCGTCGCTCTCCACCAGGACCATGTCCTCGAAGGGGTCGGAGTGGTCGAGGTTGCTGTAGTTCACCTCGATCTCGGCGAGGGTCACCCGCTCGTCGGAGCCATCGGCCTCGTTGCATGCATTGATGAGCGCGACCATTCCCGGGAAATCGGCAGATCCCGAGAACCTGCGGGCGTGTAGCCCTGGAGCCAAATCTTCCAGCATCTCGCGGGACCCTACCGCCGCAAGTCCGGGTGGCTCGCCGGATTTTCAGGATGTTCGCCCACTACTCCGGCTTGACGGCCCGGATGATCATCGAGTGGAGACCGTCCGCCACCGAGTGGGTTGCCGTGAGCTGGACGTCCACAAACCCTGCCTGGCGTAGCCCGTCCTCGAACTCGGCGACCGAGAGCGCGCCTGCGATACACCCGACCCAGTCGCCTCGTTCCGCTCGTTCTTCGACCGTGAGGTGGTTTTCGGCGACGATGTCCGTCACCCCCATCCGTCCTCCCGGCCTCAGCACCCGGTAGATCTCCTCGAACACGGCGCCCTTGTCGGCGGACAGGTTGATCACGCAGTTCGAGATCACCACGTCCACCGATGCTTCCGGCAGCGGGATGTCCTCGATGAAGCCTTTGACGAATTCGACGTTGGACACCCCGGCCTCGGCGACATTGCGCCGCGCCAGGTCGAGCATCTCGTCGGTCATGTCGAGCCCGTAGACGAACCCCGAAGGACCAACCCTGCGGGCCGACAGCAGGACGTCGATGCCGCCGCCAGAGCCCAGGTCGAGGACCGTCTCACCCTCCCTCAGTTCGGCGATGGCCGTCGGGTTGCCGCATCCGAGGCTGGCGGACACGGCTGCGTCGGGCAGGGCCCCCAGTTCCAGGCTCGTGTATCCGTTGGTGTCGGGCGCACAGCATCCGCTGTCGACGGCGAGGGCGCTCTCGGCATATCGCCTCCGCACCCTCTCTCTGATCTCACTCATGATGACTCCCATATATCGATGGATATCGATATGATGAAGATAATCCTTCGTATCGATGAATGTCAATATGATCTTCTCTGGAGGTGAACGATGGAGACGCGAATCATCGAGCAATGCTGCGAGCCGCTCCTGAGTGAGCCGCTGGCCGAGGGCGACGCCGAGAGCCTCGCCGCGGCGTTCAAGGTCCTGTCCGACCCGGTAAGGCTTCGCCTGCTCAGCCTCATCGCCAACACCGAGACAGGCGAGATGTGCGCATGCGATCTGGCTGCACCGGTGGGGCGAAGCCAGCCCACCGTGAGCCATCACCTCTCGATACTCACCGAGGCCGGGTTGCTCGAACGCGAGCAGAGGGGCAAGTGGGCATGGTTCCGGGTGGTGCCGGAGCGGATCGAGGTGCTCAGGAGTGCCCTGAAACCGGGCTGAACCCCGGACAGCGGCGGAAGCCCGCTCGGCGGCCGAAGTGTCCGCTGTGGATTCAGTCGGGTTTCGTCAGGTCGATCAGGCCGGCCATGGTCGGGGTGAACCCGGCAGCATCGATGTAGAACGGCTTCAGGTCATCGTCGAAATCGACGTGGAGCCATTCACAACCCGCCGCCCTCGCCTCTCCACGGGCGATGTGGACGAGTTGGCGGCCGATGCCAAGGCGCCGCGCCGACCCCAAGACCATCGTGTCTTGAATCCATGCATGAACGGACCCGTCCCAAAGGACGTTCACGAACCCCACCAGGTTGCCGCCGGATCGGGCGGTCACCCATCCGAGACTGTGGCCGGCACAGAGCTGGACCCAGTCCCACTCGGACTCGTCGAAGATCCGATGCTCGAAAGCATCCGCATGGAGGGAGTTCGCTTCGGCGTTGGTGAAGTCGCCTCGCCAGGCGTAGCTGACATCGGACATGGCGTGAACCTAGCGCCGACGGAGGGGATCTCAACACAGCGCCACGACGGTGCGAGGAGTGGAGCTGGCGGTGGGACTCGAACCCACGACCTGCTGATTACAAGTCAGCTGCTCTGGCCATCTGAGCTACGCCAGCGAGAAACCGGGAGGGTACCTGGAACCAACCTCATCTCTGCCATGCCGAGGCTGGTCACTCCGCCGAGCGAACCCTCATCAACTCGAAACATGCCAGGGCGGCCGCCACGGAGGCGTTGAGGCTCTCCACCGGTCCCGCCATGGGGACCGAGGCGAGCACATCCACCCTCTCGCTCACGAGTCTCCCCAGGCCGGTCTCTCCCCCGATCACGATCGCCACCGGTTCAGCGAGCAGTCCGAGCCCGAAAAGGGATGTGTCTCCCCCGGCATCGAGGCCGACACTCCA
>JBFGRR010000214.1:0-3404 GCA_041567215.1 Acidimicrobiia bacterium
GACGCCGAGGTGGCCGGGTGGTGTGAACGGCCTGGTGACCTGGCCGGCCACCGGCAGTGAGACCAGACAGGCCAGCAGCAGGGGCAATCCGAGCATGTCTTCCTCTCCCCCGCCACCATCTCGAACCTATCGCCCCCCTTGTGTCGAATCCAGGGGTCTGAAATCTGGGGCCCCGGGAGCCACTACCCTCCCGCGTTCCGAAACATGCGAGGAGAGCATGTCAACAACGCGAATGGGCCTGATGGGTTTTGGGCGGATCGGCCGCAACGTATTGAGGTTGGTGCACGAGCACCCGAACCTCGAGGTGGCCGTCATCGACGACATCGCCGACCCTGAGGGTCTTGCATACCTACTCAAGTACGACTCGATCTACGGCCGCTTTCCAGGCGACGTCGCCCACCGCGACGGGAACCTGATCGTCAACGGCGCCACGATCCCCTTCGTCAATGGTCGGGAGCCAGGAGACACCAAATGGAGCGACTTCGGGGTCGACGTGGTGGTTCAGGCCACCGGCAAGTATCGGACCAGGTCTTGGTGCGAGAGACACCTGGCCGCAGGAGCGAAGAAGGTCATTCTCGCCTCCACACCCGAGACCGGTGACGTGCCGATCCTCCTGCGTGGGGTCAACGACGAGGTCCTCGACGGAGCGGACATGATCTCACTGGGGTCGAACACCTCCAACGCGATCGCACCGATCCTCAAGACGCTCGATGCGGCCTTTGGTCTCGACCGTGCGTTCTTCACGACTGTTCACGCCCTCACCAATTCGCAGCGTCTCGCCGATGTACCGTCGGAGGGATTCCGCCAGAGCCGTGCCGCCGGCGAGAACATCATCCCCGCCGCGACCAACTCGGCGGACATCCTCACCGAGGTCATGCCCGAGTTCGCAGGGAAGCTATCGGCTGTCGCTCTCAACGTCCCGGTGGCCGACGGATCGACGGTGGATCTGGTGGCTCAGGTCCGCAAAGAGGCCACCCCGGCTGATGTCAACGCAGCAGTGGAGGCTGCCTGCAGCTCCACCTATGAGGGAATCGTCGAGTACTCCGCCGACCCGATCGTCTCGTCCGATGTGAGGCAGTCGAAGTACTCGGCGGTCTACGACAGCCTGGCGACGATGGTCATGACCGGGACCATGCTGAAGACGGTCACCTGGTTCAACAACGGATGGGGCTACACGGCCCGCCTGCTCGAGGTCGCCGACACCATGGCCGCGAGTCTCAAGGAAGGAGCCTCCGCATGACGAAGGTCGCCATCAATGGTTTCGGCCGTATCGGCCGCAACGTGTTCCGGGTCATCTTGGAGCGCGAGGATCCTGGCATCGAGATCGTCGCCATCAACGACCTCGCCGACGACGACATCCTCGCCTACCTGCTCGAGTACGACTCGGTCATGGGTCACCTAGATGTGTCGCCTGTCGTCGAGAACGGCTCTATGCGGGTCGGTCCCCACAACGTCGCCATGCTGATGGAACGAGATCCCGCAGCCCTCCCGTGGGCAGAGCTCGGAGTGGATATCGTCATCGAGGCGACCGGGGTGTTCAGAGACCGTGCCTCTCTGCAGAAGCACCTCGACGCCGGCGCCAAGAGGGTGATCCTCACCGTCCCACCCAAGGACGCCATCGACGAGATGGTGGTCCTCGGCGTGAACGACGAGGAGTTGGACGAGTCCGACATCATCGTGTCGAACGCCTCGTGCACCACGAACTGCCTGGCACCGGTCGCCAAGGTCCTCGACGACGCCTTTGGCCTCAAACGCGGCGTGATGACCACGGTCCATGCCTACACCAACGACCAGCGCCTCGCCGACGTCCCTCACAAGGACCTGCGCCGCAGCCGGGCGGCCACCGAGAACATCATCCCCACCACCACGGGAGCGGCAAAAGCGGTGGGCAAGATCTTGCCCAAGCTGGCCGGCAGGCTCGACGGGATGGCGATGCGCGTGCCGGTTCCGGATGGATCGACCGTGGACCTGGTGGTGGAGTTGGAGCGGGACGTGACCGTGGAAGAGGTGAATGCCGCCATCAAGGCAGCGGCCGACGGCCCGATGAAAGGCATCCTCGAGTACTCCGAGGATGCGCTCGTGTCGACCGACATCATCGGCAACCCCCACTCATCGATCTTCGATGCAGGTTCCACCCAGGTTCTCGGGGGCAACCTCGTCAAGATCCTGACCTGGTACGACAACGAATGGGGCTACTCGAACCGGGTGGTCGATCTGATCGAGCGGATGGGCGCCTTCGTCAAGGCCTGACCCGACCCACCCTCAACTAGATTGAGCCGGACACGATGTCCGGCTCTTTCTATGTCAGGCGTGTCGAAGAGGGGGATGCCCGCCAGCTCATGCAGCTGCGTCTCGCCGCGCTGCTCGATGCGCCGGATGCATTCGAATCCAGCTACGAGACCTCGGCGCTGAGGCCCATCGAGACCTGGCAGGCGCGGGTGGCGGCCGCCGCAACCGGGGACCGCGAGACAGTGGTGATCGCCGAGTCCGACGAAGAGTGGGTGGCGATGGCAGGTGCCTTCACGTCAGAAGCGGACTCCCGGACCCTGTACGGGATGTGGGTCGATCCGGCCTGGCGGCGCACGGGGGTGGCCCACGAGCTGCTTGGCGCCGTGATCGACTGGGCTAGGAACGGAAAATCCCGAGAGCTCAGGCTCTGGGTGGTCGCAGACAACGAACCCGCGCTGGCGCTGTATGAGCGGCACGGCTTCCTGGCCACGGGCCATCGCAAGCCCATGGCAGGGAATGATGGCGTCTACGAGATCGAGATGACACTCCGGCTGTCAGGCGAGTAGGTCGAGAATCGTCTGCCTGAAGTCGTTGGGCTGGAACGGCTTGGTGACGAAAGCGTCCGCGCCCCCTTCGTCGGCACGACGCCGCGACTCTTCCTCTGCATGTGCGGTGAGCACCACGACGGGAAGCGACTTGGTCTCGGAGTGGCTGCGGATGTAGTCGAGCACCTGCCAGCCGTCCATGCCGGGGAGGCCGATATCGAGGATGAGCAGGTCTGGCGACTCGGTCTGGACGGCCTCGAGGCCCCCCGGACCGTCCTCTCTCATGAGGATCTCGAGGTCAGCGGCGCGCAGGCACACCTCGATCAGCCGCCGGATGACGGCTGAGTCCTCGATGACCAGTATTCGCTGTCCCACAGTATCTAGCCCTTCTGTCACCGCAGCTTAGAGTGGCGTGCGCTCAGACCGTTTCATCGGCGCGGAACGGGCCCGTATTGAGGCGATTCTCGCCCCTCTGGCGTTCTTTCTCGGCGCAACCGTGACGCGCTCCACGAACGCCTCGAGCTGGCGCAGGTTGCGAACCTCGAAAACCTCGTCGCACCAGACCTCGTAGCGCGACATCACCGAGTCGCCCGAATCCCAGTACGGGCGCGGCTCTGGGTTGAGCCAGTA
>JBFGRR010000215.1:0-3384 GCA_041567215.1 Acidimicrobiia bacterium
GCAGGCGCTCCCGTAGTGCAACACGTGTGGTGCAGGGTGGAACGAGAAGGGAGCGAGCGGGCCGAAGTTGGGTGTCGTCCACTCACCGTCTCGACAACTGGCGGTCGCCATCGTGGCCGCAAAGGCGGTCCCGAACGGGGCGGTGGTGGTCTGGAATGTGGTCATCGAGGCTCCTGTGAGAACGGGTCGGCGCTCAACGTGACTCCGGCAGAACGGGCGGGGTGAAGCGTCCAAACGGTTGGCTCATACCGGCCCTGACCCAGGCGGGAGGCTCAGGCCGCCGTGGCGGAACGGCGAGAGCCGCCTCCTCCTCATCCAACAGCCGCTGTAGCACCGCAACGATCGCGGCTGCTTCGTAGCGGCCCGCTCCACCAGTAATCACCGGGTTCACAATGGAAGTTCCACGAGCTCGACAAGCGTACCGGCGAGGTCCTTGGGGTGCACAAACGCGATCCGCGCCCCCCGACCTCCCAGCCTGGGGTGATGGTCGATGAGCCTCGCCTCCCTCTGCCCGAGATGATCGAGGGCAGCATCGATGTCCGGCACCGTGAAGGCGATGTGGTGCATCCCCTCCCCGTTCCGCTCCAGGAACCTGCCGACGGGCGTGTCCGGGCCGAGGGGCTGGAGGAGTTGAACGAAGGATCCCCCCACCGGGATCATCGCCTCTTCCACCCCCTGGGCCTCGACGACCTCCCGGTAGAGCGGCTCCACCCGGTACCGATCGGCATATCCGGCAATCGTCGCGTCGAGGTCCGCAACCGCCACGGCGACGTGATCCAGGTTGATGAGCTTCACAGAGTCCAACTCGGGTCGGGCGGACGATTATGACTGATCGCGGGCAGCCAAGGGACGGAAGCCCCGATCGGGCGAGTCCGGGAACGGACTACCTTTCGGTGTATGAACGCCGTCATCACGGGAATCGCCAGGACACCGATCGGGAAGTACGGAGGCGGACTCTCCACCGTGAGAGCCCCCGACCTCGGAGGCACCGCCATCCGGGCGGCGGTCGAACGGAGCGGCCTGGGTCCAGAGGTGTTCGACGAAGTCATCTTTGGACAGGTGCTGCAGGCGGGGGAAGGCCAGATAACCGCTCGGCAGGCCGCCGTGCGTGGTGGTCTGCCGATGACCGTTCCCTCCCTGACCGTCAACAAGGTCTGCCTCTCCGGGATGGCCGCCATCGGCCTCGGGGCGCGATCGATCATGCTCGGCGACGCCAAGTTCGTCGTCGCCGGCGGGATGGAGTCGATGTCCAACGCACCCCACGTGGTGAGGGAGGCGCGCTGGGGCGCCCGGATCGGCGACGTCACCATGCTGGACGTGATGCAGCACGACGGCCTGTTCTGCGCATTCGATCACTGCACCATGGGCGAGTCCTCCGATCACAAGAACGAGCAGTTGGGGATATCCCGTCAGGAACAGGACGAGTGGGCGGCGCGCAGCCATGAGCGGGCATTGGCCGCCGCGGAGTCCGGCGCCTTCGACAGCGAGATCGTGCCCGTCCTGGTACCCCAGCGAAAGGGTGACCCCGTCGCCATCGACCGTGACGAGGGGATCCGGCCGGGGACAACACCCGAGTCCCTCGGCGGCCTCCGCGCCGCATTCACGCCAGACGGCACCATCACTGCCGGAAACGCGTCGCAGATCTCCGATGGCGGAGCAGCGGTCGTCGTCGCCGACCGGAAGGCTGCAGAGGCGGTCGAGGCGCCGGTTCTCGCCGAGATCCTCGCCTACGGGCAGATCGGCGGAGTGGACGCAACCCTGCACGAGCGACCGGCCGAAGCCCTCCACGTCGCCCTCAAGAAGGCCGGCCTCAAGACCACCGACCTCGACCTGGTCGAGATCAACGAGGCCTTCGCTGCCGTGTCGTTGTGGTCGGCACGAATGCTCGACCTCCCGGACGACAAGGTCAATGTCAACGGGGGGGCCGTCGCCCTGGGACATCCCATCGGGTGCACAGGCGCCCGCCTCATCGTCACGCTGATCAGCGCCCTCCGGGCTCGCGGAGGAGGAGTCGGAGCCGCGGCCCTTTGTGGGGGTGGAGGCCAGGGCGATGCCCTCATCCTCCGGGTCGGGACCTGATTCGATGCCCGAGATACCCGATCGCAACCTCGGTCTCGACCTGGCACGAGTCACGGAATCTGCCGCGATGGCTGCGGCCCGCTGGCAGGGGCGGGGAGACAAGATGGCGGCCGACCAGGCGGCCGTCGACGGCATGCGGGCCCATCTGGGCACCCTCGATCTCGACGGCATCGTCGTCATAGGTGAAGGCGAGAAGGACGGGGCGCCGATGCTGCACAACGGTGAGCGAGTGGGGGCCGGGCTGGGCGCGAGGGTGGACGTCGCCGTCGATCCCGTCGATGGCACCACCCTCACGGCAGACGGGATGCCGGGTGCGTTGTCGTGCATCGCAGTTGCCGATCGGGGCACGATGTTCTCGCCGCAAAGCATGGTCTACATGGACAAGATCGCCGTCGGCCCGCCCGGAGTCGGCGTCATCGACCTGGATGCGCCCGTCGCGCACAACCTGCGCGCCCTCGCCAAGAGCAAAGGCGAAGACGTCAACGACCTGACGGTGATCATCCTGAACAGGCCGCGCAACCAGAAGTACGTGGAGGCGGTCCGTGAGGTGGGCGCCCGCATCAGGCTCATTCAGGACGGTGACGTCTCAGGGGCCATTGCGACCGCACGGGTCGAGTCGGGGATCGACATGCTGCTCGGGATCGGGGGATCACCCGAAGGTGTCCTCGCCGCCGCGGCGCTGCGCTGCATGGGCGGCGAGATCCAGGTCCGTCTCTGGGCCCGCGATGAAGAGGATCGCGCCCGTGCCGCCGCGGAAGGCAGCGACCTCGACCGTGTCATGACCACCTGGGACCTGGTCGGCGGATCGAACGTCTCTTTCGCCGCCACCGGGGTGACCACCGGTGAGTTCCTGCGCGGTGTGGAGTTCCACGGTGATGGGGCGGTGACCCACTCGGTGATGATGCGCTCCAAGACGGGTTCGGTGCGATACATGGATGCGTTCCACAATCTCGGCAAGCTGCGCGGGTTCGCATCGGTGGAACTGGGGTAACGGGGTTTCGAGTTCTGGGTTCTGGGTTCTGGGTTGAGAACCCCCCTCCCGGCTTCGCCGTACTCCCCCCTGTCAGCCCGCACAGCGGGCCTCACCCCCCTCCCGGCTTCGCCGTACTCCCCCCAACGTCGCTTCGCTCCTGGGGGGCGAAACCCGCTGTACTTCCCCCACTCCGTGGGGACCAACGTCAACCGTCACCATCTCCTCTCTTCGTCAGAGGCTTGTCTCCGAGAAGGTCAACGTCGCCAGATCGGTGGTGAAGATCCGCAGCTTGTTGCCGTCGGTCCACCACAGGGACGCCTTCGTGAGGGCGA
>JBFGRR010000216.1:0-3371 GCA_041567215.1 Acidimicrobiia bacterium
CGATGCCGAGCCCGGGGTCCAGTACGCAGTGAACGACCCCTATGCGGGTGGCACCCATCTCAACGACCTGACCATCGTGCAGCCGGTTTTCGCCGGGGGGAGCCTGGTCGCCTGGGTCGGCAACCGCGCCCACCACGCCGATGTCGGAGGGGAGGCACCGGGTTCGATGCCGGCTCACGCGGTGACGGTGGACCAGGAGGGCATCCGCATCGCCCCCATGCCGGCAGTGAGGGACCGGGAGTTCCTTCGGGAGTTCCTGGATCCCTTCCTCGACGCCACCCGGACGCCTGCCGAGCGTCGGGGTGATCTCTCGGCCCAACTGGGTGCCAACGAGGTCGGTGCGATTCGGATGAAGGAGATCGTCGAACGGGAGGGGGTGGACCGCTACATGGCTCTGAGCGGCGCCCTTCTCGACTACGGCGAGCGGCGCATGACCGCGGCCATCGAACGACTCCCCGACGGCGTCTATCGATTCGAGGACTGGCTCGAGTGGGGGGAAGAGGATGTGGCGATCAGGGTGGCCGTCACCATCGACGGTGGCCGTCTCCTGGCCGACTTCGAGGGCACTGATGGCCAGGTCGAGGCCAACTTCAACGCCGTGGAAGCGGTGACCCGTTCGTGCCTCTACTACGCGGTCCGCGTGGCGACCGATCCGACCATTCCGGCCAATGGAGGCAGCTACCGGGTCGTCGACCTCTCCACTCCGAGGGGGTCCGTTGTCGACGCCTCTCCTCCCGCCGCGGTCGCCGCCGGCAATGTCGAGACGAGTCAGCGCATAGCCGACGTCCTGCTGGGTGCGTTGGCACAGGCAGCGCCGGACCGCGTGCCGGCCGCCTCGCAGGGGACGATGAACAACGTGCTCATCGGCAACGACGGGTTCGCCTACTACGAGACCCTCGCCGGGGGCCAGGGTGGAAGGCCGGGGAAACCTGGCCAGTCGGGCATCCAGACCGGGATGACCAACACCAAGAACACGCCGATCGAATCCCTGGAGCACCATTACCCGTTCCGGGTGTTGCGCTCGACGCTTCGGCGGGACAGCGGTGGCTCGGGACGCTATCCGGGTGGCGACGGGATCGAGCGGGAGATCCTCTTCGAGGAAGCGGCGACGGTGTCGTTGATGGGTGAGCGGCGACGGCATCGCCCCTGGGGCCTGCAAGGAGGAGGTCCGGGTGCGAGCGGAGAGGACTGGCTCATCAGCGGTGCGTCGCGGACCCGTCTCCCCGGGAAGGCGACCTTCGATGTGCGCCCGGGTGACCGTCTGTTGGTTCGCACTCCGGGGGGAGGCGGCTGGGGCCGGTGACGCCACCGGTCCACTCGTCCACTGCGCTTGTGCCTCTTGGCCCTAGAGAAACACCTGGCCGTGCCCGAAGCTGCAACCCATAGCCGACAGATGGACGCGTTGAGAGTGCGTGCGATAGAGGCTCGATTGCGTTGGGTCTTGCTGGGCTCCTCAGTGGTGGCAGGGTTTTTGCTCGTCGCCGTGCTCGGAGCTTCCGAGCCTGCGTCGGCTCAGACGGAGGGGCCGACTGCAAGCCAGATCTCTGATCCAAGGTGGGACAACGGATATTGCCTCGGCTGCCACGATGTCGAGGGATTCGAGATGACCCTCCCTTCCGGGGAGGTGCTCCCGCTGCAGGTCGAACGGGAGGTCTTCGAGGGATCGGTCCACGGTGAACTCGGCCTCTCCTGCGTCCTGTGCCACTCCGACATCTCCGCTTACCCCCACGCTCCGATCGGTGTCGAGACCGCCCGTGAGTTCACCGTGCAGACCTATGCAACATGCACGACCTGCCATGACGCCCAGTACTCACAGAGCAACGACAACGTCCATGCCAAGGCTCTCGCCGCAGGCAACCTCCAAGCGCCCGTCTGCGCAGATTGTCACGGTGCCCACGACATTCAACACCCGGGCACCCGGGCCGAGGCCATCCAGGCGACCTGCCAGAACTGCCACTTCGAGATCTACAACATCTACGCCGCCAGCGTGCACGGTGCCGCCCTGTTCGATGAGGGGAACGCCGATGTCCCGACGTGCACCGACTGCCACGGTGTTCACGAGGTGGCCGGGCCGCACGAGCAGGGCTTCCATCTCTTCTCACCGCAGATCTGCGCCGATTGCCACCGCGACGAGGAGTTGATGGCGGAGTACGGTATCTCCACCGCGGTCTTCGAGACCTACGTCGCCGACTTCCACGGCACGACGGTCCTGCTCTTCGAGGACCTGTTCCCCGATCAGGAGACGAACAAGCCGGTCTGCGTCGATTGCCACGGCGTTCACAACATCGCGCCCGCGACGGACGTCAACAGCCAGGTCTTCAGGGAGAACCTGCTGGGGACTTGCCAGCGATGCCACCCCGACGCCACCGAGAACTTCCCTGCCAGCTGGCTCAGTCACTACGTTCCGAGCCCGGACTCGGCGCCCCTGGTGTTCTTCGTCACCCTCTTCTATCAGATCATCATCCCGGTGGGGATCGGCCTGATGCTGGTCTGGGTGATCCTCGACTTCGTCAGGAGAAGGGCCGACCGCCGACGGGAGGTGGCCGGTGCCTGATCAACGACCGACGCAGGTGAAGGCCGACCGTGTCTATCGATTTTCGGTCTCCGATCGTGTCGAGCACTGGCTCCAGATGGTCACCTTCGTGGCCCTCGCTTTCACGGGTCTGATCCAGAAGTGGCCGGACGGGTGGTTCTCGCGTTGGGCCTTCCGGACCATGGGCGGGATCGAGGTATCCCGCTTTCTTCACAGGGTGTTCGCCACGTTGCTGCTGCTCGCCATCGTCTATCACCTCTACACGGTGGGGATGAGGGTGTTCGTGCGCCGAGAGCGGCGGACCATGCTTCCCACCCGGGCCGACTTCACCGCTTTGCGGCACCAGCTCCTCTACACCCTGCGCATACGCAAGGAACCGGCCCGCCAGGATCGGTTCACCTGGGACGAGAAGCTCGAGTATTGGGCGGTGGTGTGGGGAACCGTGATCATGACGGTCACCGGGTTCATGCTGTGGAACCCGATCGCCACGGTTCGCATCCTCCCGGGTCAGTTCGTCCCTGCCGCCAAGGCTGCCCACAGCGGCGAGGCGCTCCTGGCCGTGCTGGCGATCCTGGTCTGGCACATTTACAACGTTCACATTCGCCACTTCAACAAGTCGATGTTCACCGGCTACCTGAGCCGCAAGGACATGGAGCGCTACCACCCGCTCGAACTGGAGCGTCTGGAAGCGGGCGAACCCGACCCGGAGCCCAAAGCTCTGCGGAAGAAGCGTTTCCTGCCGGTATACGGCGTGGTCGCTTCTGGTCTTCTCGTCGGCATCTACTTCTTCATCACCTTCGAGCAGACCGCAATCTCCACCATTGCACCGCCCGAGACG
>JBFGRR010000217.1:0-3348 GCA_041567215.1 Acidimicrobiia bacterium
ACCGCGAGCACCCTCAGGGCAGCCCAGGCGAGAGTCCCCAACAGCACGTCGATGGGCTCGAGGGGTGTGGTCACCGCCACGTGATACGACCGTCTCCACTTGAAACCGGCCATCACCGGCCAAGCCGCCTCCCCGAAGCCGGTCTGCATGCCCGTGGCCGCCAGGAGCCCGGGTGCGAGAAAGGTCAGATACGGGACGCCGAGGGCGCCTCCGTCGTCCACGAGTGTCCCCAGGCTCACCCCCATGGCCACCAGGAAGAGGACCGGGTTCAGGAACGAGGAGAACACGCTGGCGCGCCAGTTCTTCCTGTAGAGGCGGGCGTGCGCCTCGAAGATCCGCAGCGGTGCAACCGACATCAGTCGACCAGGCTTCGTCCGGTCAAGCGCAGGAACACGTCCTCGAGTGTCGAGCGCCGCACCAGGGTGGACTCGGGATGAGGCGTGAGTTCGGCGAGTCGCCCGAGCACCGAGTCGCCGTCGTCGGTGGAGACCAGCAGCCGGTCGGGAAGCACCTCGACGCGGTCGAAGGTCTCGAGGACGGAGATCTCACCAAGTTCCCGGGTCTCTGCGGAGAACCGCAGTTCGACCACCTCGCGGCGGGTGTGGCGGGTGATCAACTCGCGCGGAGATCCGATGTCGACGATCTTGCCGCCGTCCATGATCACCAGTCGATCGCACAACTGCTCGGCCTCATCCATGTAGTGGGTGGTGATGATGAGCGTCACACCCCGCTTCTTCAGGCCGTAGAGGCGATCCCAGAGCGCATGGCGCGCCTGGGGGTCGAGTCCGGTCGTCGGCTCGTCCAGGAGCAATAGGTCGGGCTCGTTGATCAACCCGCGAGCGATGGTGAGACGCCGCTTCATCCCACCGGACAATGGTTCGACCTTGTCGTCGCGGCGTTCTGCCAATCGCACGAAGTCGAGCAGCTCGGCGATTCTCGGTTCGAGTGTCTTCCGGCTCATGTCGAAGTAGCGGCCGTAGATGAGCAGGTTCTCGAACACGGAGAGTTCGAGGTCGAGGGTGTCCAACTGCGGGACCACGCCGATGCGGGAGCGGATCTTGACCCCATCGACGTTGGGATCCATCCCCAGCACCTCGAGCGACCCTTCGGTGACCGGCGAGACCGCTCCGATCATGCGCATCGTCGAGGTCTTGCCGGCGCCGTTGGGCCCCAGAAACCCGAATGCCTCTCCTCGCTCGACGTCGAAATCGATGCCGGCGACCGCGGTGAAGTCGCCAAAGCGTTTGACCAGGCCGCGGGCGGAGACGAGTGGTTCGGGCACGAGCCGACAAGGCTAGAGGGGCGGAGAGCCGGGGGAAAGAGGCGGCCACGACGCGCCGGCGAGAAGGCCGGTACCCTTGCCCCACGGAGGTAACGCGTGAAGTTCAAGAAAATCCTGGCCCCGCTCGATCTCGAGGGTAAGTCGGTGCCGGGTCTGGAAGCTGCGGCCGAGATCGTGAGGGACCATGGTGGGAAGATCACCGTCGTTCACGTGATGACCGGGGCTTCGGTGCAGATGGGTGACACGGACCACTCCGCCATCCCGGCGAAGGCGCAGGCAGAGGACCGAGCCCGAGCCAAGCTGAAGGACGTCGTCGACGGCGCGACCCTCAATGTTCCCGTCGACACCGAGGTGGTGTGGGGCGACCCCGCCATGGAGATCCACAAGCTGGCCGCGTCGATCGGTGCCGATGCGATCGTGATCACCGTCAAGAACCGTTCGCGGGTCGGGAAGCTCCTCCTGGGCAGTCATGCCCAGCAGATCATCCTGGGTGCGGAGCGTCCGGTCATCTGCGTCCCGCTCAACTGAGGGCTACGCAGACGCACCCGAGTAGTTCTTGATGCCCCAGCGCCAGACAATGCGCGCCAGAGTCACGAACGCAGCGGTCACCAGGAGAGCCCATCCGATCTCGATGGCACCGATTCGCCTGCTGATCATCTCGGCGGGCACGGTCACCGCGAATGCGAGGGGTATCACGAATGTGAGCGTTCCCCGCAGCCATCCCGGATACACCGTCACCGGCCAGCGCCCGGCCTCGTAGATACCGTTCAGCAACTGCACCAGGTTGTCGATTCGAACCACCTTGAAGGCAGAGGTGGTGGCGATCAACCAGATCGAGTAGATGATGGTCGCCCCGCAGCCGATGGCGACGACGAAACCGAGCGTCGCGGCGAGGCCGACGCGACCGCTCACCTCGATCGCCGACCACACGACCACCACGGCTCCGACGATGACGTCGATCAGTTGCCAGATGGAGATCTCCCTCACGCTGACCAGGAGTTGCGAGTCGGCGGGCCGGGTCAGCGCGTAATCGAGGGTTCCCTGCATGACGTCTTCCATCAGGCGGTTCATGTTCGGCTGGACGAACGTGCGCATCAGACCGCCCACCAGGATGTGGACTCCCATGACGGCGAGCAGTTCCGGCTGGCTCCAGCCTCCGAGGTCGCTGGTGTGGCCGTACACGAGGGCGATTGCGACGAGACCGGTCCCCAGCGCGATCAGGGAGTTGATCACCTGGATGAAGAAGTTTGCCCGGTACTGCATCTCGTTCAGGGCCCCGATCCGGAAGTGCAGGAAGGCCAGTCGTGCGGGTCCGGCCGAGGTTCGATTCGTCATCCGCCCACCGCCGCGTAGCGCTTGATCGCAAACCTCCACACGGCGGCCAGAACCGCGCCGAGCCCCACCGTCCAGAGGATCTGGGTCCCGACTCCCGCCACGATGTCGGCCGTCTCGAGACGCCCGATGAGAACCTCGATGGGGAACTGGAAGCTCCACTTGAATGGGAGAACTGCAGCCAACCGCTGTGTCCACTCGGGCATCAATTCGATGGGAACCAGCCTGCCCGACAGGAGCAACTCACCGGCCATGATGATCTCGAAGAGCGCAGACGCTCTGGTCGTCCAGAACGACACCAGACCCATCAGGTAGAGAAGCACGAATCTCACCGCGAAACCTCCCCAGATGGCCACGGCGAACCCGGCGATCTGGACCAGCGTCGGTGACAGGTCGGGCTTGAACGTCCACGAGAGAACGGCGGCAACCGGCAGCCACAACAAGAGCCAGATCACCTTCGACCCGATGAAGAACGAGAAGTCACGATGGAACGGGTGGATCGGTTGGGACAGGAACTCGTTCAACCGCCCACCCCGGATCCGCCACTCCCACCCGTAGGGGGTATAGGCGAGGTTCATGACCCTGACCAGCGTCCACACTATGTAGTAGGCCGCAAGTTGCCCGGTCGAATAGGTGCCGACACTCCCGCCCTGGGCCTCGGCCACGGTGGTCCACACGGTGAGGTACACGGTCGGCTCGACGAGGAAACCCACCAGGTAGAGGAAGGTCGATCC
>JBFGRR010000218.1:0-3344 GCA_041567215.1 Acidimicrobiia bacterium
GAGCACCCTTCGCGGCTGGGCCACGATGTCCGCAAAAGTGAACTTCTGGTCGCGCTGGCCGTCGCCGAGGTGCCTGAGCATCCTGCCCGTCTTGGCCTCCTCGGCCTCGAAGGCCCGGTACGCCAGCTCACCGTTGGACGCCGGGTCGAGAGCGAGGATGGCCTCGCAGACCTCGCGGTCGATCTCGAGGGATGGCATGGCATGGCCGTTGGCCAGCGGGCTGTCCAGCCTCGGCTGGCGACGGGCGAGCTCGTCGTAGAAGTCCTTCACCTGGATCTTCAGGCCGTGGGCGCCGACTCCGTTCTCCCGGGTCCCTTGGCCGAGCGCCACCATCTGCTCGTACAGATGGGCATAGTCACGTTTGACGATCTTGAACTTCGGCATCGTCTTGCCCGGGATCGCTTCGACCTCGCCGGCCCTCCAGTCGAGGGAGTCGAGCTGAGCCAACTCGTCTGGCGTGTCGTGAGCCAGGGGACTCATCACGACGTCCTCGACCTCGCCCGGCAGCCTTCCGGCCGATAGCTCGGTGAAGCGCTTGGCGAGCGCCGAGAAGATCTGCCAGTCCGAACGCGACTCCCAGGCCGGGGCCACCGCTGCCTGCATCGGATTGATGAACGTGTGGCAGTCGGTGGTGTTGAGATCGTCCTTCTCGTACCAGGTGGCCGCCGGCAGCACGATGTCCGAATACAGGGCGGAGGTATCCATCCTGAAGTTGAGATCGACGACGAGATCCATCTTGCCGATCGGCGCCTCCGGGCGGACCTTCACGTCGCGAACGCCGTGATCGTCCGGCTCGGCGGCGATGGCCGTCGAGTGGGTGCCCAGGTAGTGCTTCATGAAGAACTCGTGGCCCTTGGCCGATGTGCCGATGGCGTTGCCACGCCAGATGAACCAGGTGCGTGGCCAGTTCTCCGGTGCGTCGGGATCATCCACGGCGAACTCGACGTCACCGGACTTGAGCCCCTCGACGATCCTCTCGATCACCTGGCTGTCGTCTGCGAGGCCCTCACGGCGCAACCTGCGCACCAGTTCGATCGGGTTCTGCTTGAACTGCGGGAAGAAGGGGAGCCACCCGCTGCGCACCGCCCGAGCCTCGTGATCGATCGTGTGCTGGTTGTGAACGTCGGACTCCGGTAGCGAGTCGTACTCGGTGTATCCCTTCTCGTATCTCCACTGGTCCGAGTGCACGTAGTGGAACGACGGGGTGTTCTGGTGCCTGGGGACCATCCCCCAGTCGAGCCCGAAGGCGATGGCGCTCCACGAGGCCTGGTTGACCAGTTTCTCCTGGCCCACGTAGTGGCCGAGACCACCACCGTTCACGCCGACCGACCCGGTGAGCATGAGGGCGACGATCGCCGACCGGTAGAGGAGGTTGTTGTGATACCAGTGGTTGGCGCCCGCGCCGATGATCACCAGGTTCTTGCCTTTGGTCAGTTCGCCGTTGCGGGCCCACTCCCTGGCGAACTTGACGACCGTGTCCCTGTGGATGCCCGTGAACTTCTCCTGCCATGCAGGGGTGTAGGCCACGTCCTCGTCGTCGTAGCTCTTGGCATCGAAGCCACCCAACCCGCGGCCCACGCCAAAGCGGGCCATGAGCAGATCGAATGCCGTCGCAACCCTGACGGGTCCGTCGAGCGTCTGGACAGTGCGGACCGGCACGTTGCGGCGCACCGGGCCCTGGCCGCCGAAGTCGTCGAAATCGATGCTCACGACGGCGTCGTGGACATCGATGAACGAGAGCCTCGGGGCGATCTTCGACCCGACGACCTTGTCGGTCATCTCGAGGTTCCAGTGGCCCTTCTCCTCGTCCGCCCAGCGGTAGCCGATGGTGCCGTTGGGCATGCGGGGAGCGTCGGCGTCCTCGTCCCAGACGGCCAGCTTCCAGTCGCCATTCTCGACGTTCGCGTAGGGAGCCATCCGGTTGGCCCGCAGGTATCGACCGGGCTGACCGTCTTCACCGATCTCGACCAGGAATGGCAGGTCCGTGTACTGCTTCACGTAGTCGTCGAAGTACTCGACCTTTCGATCTCGGTACGCCTCGGTGAGGATGACGTGATCCACGGCCAGCCAGAAGGCCGTGTCCTGGCCGGCGTTCGACGGGATCCACCAGTCGGCGTACTTGGCGACCATCGAGAAGTCGGGGCTGAACACGGCGAGCTTCGCTCCGGCATGCCGGACCTCGGAGATGAAGTGGGTGTCCGGCGTGCGGGTCATGTTGAGGTTCGAACCAACCACCGCGACGAATCGGGCGTTGTACCAGTCGGCAGCTTCGTGGACATCGGTCTGCTCGCCCCAGATCTCCGGAGAGGCCGGAGGGAGATCGCAATACCAGTCGTAGAAGCTCATCACCACGCCGCCGAGCAGCGACATGAACCGGCTCCCTGCGGCGTAGCTCACCTGTGACATCGCCGGGATCGGCGAGAACCCGGCGACGCGGTCGGGCCCGTATTCGTCGACGGTGTGGATGATCGACGCCGTCGCTATCTCTAGAGCCTCGTCCCAGGTGACCCGCCGGAAGCCGCCCTTGCCACGCGCCTCCTGGTATTTCCGGCGGCTGTCGATGTCGTCCTGGATCAACTTCCAGGCCCGGACGGGGTCTCCGAGTGCGTCCTTCTTCGCCTGACGCCACATGTCCACGAGGACGCCGCGGGCGTAGGGGTATTTCACCCGGATCGGGCTGTACAGATACCAGGAGAAAGAGGCGCCCCGCTGGCAGCCGCGCGGCTCGTATGGCGGCAGTCCCTCTTCCAGTTCCGGATAGTCGGTGGCCTGCATCTCCCAGGTGACGATCCCGTCTTTGACGAAGACCTCCCACGAGCACGATCCGGTGCAGTTGACGCCATGGGTCGTGCGTACCCGCTTGTCGTGCTGGAAACGGTTGCGGTAGAACTCCTCCCACTTGCGTGAGGCCGGGTCGACCGTCTCGTAGATCCAGTTCTCGTTCATGCTCTACTCCTGAGTCGATCCACGTAGGTCTCACGGGGACGTTTGAAGAGGAAGACCATCACGCCGAACAGGGCGATCAGGACGGCGGCCCCACCGAGCAGCATCCAGTCGGGGCCACGATCGGGGCGGGTCCCGGCGGTGGAGTCGATGAAGACGGCCAGGTCGGCGATCTCCGTCTCGGTGAGGGGCCGGTTGGCGAAGAGCGGCTGCATCGTCGCCGATGGCGGGGCGGCCAGCCATCCGGTCAAACCGGGTACGCCGCCCAGATGTGCCGTCGCGCCGGAGAGATCCGGACCGAAGGAGGCTCCACCGTATGGCCCCGCCGAGTGGCAGGCGTAACAAGCGGGTCCTCCGTTGGCCAGACTCACGGATCCCATGAACAGAGCCTCGCCGGCGGC
>JBFGRR010000219.1:0-3344 GCA_041567215.1 Acidimicrobiia bacterium
AAGCCGAAGGGCATCGTCCACACGCAGGGCGGGTATCTGACCGGGGCGGTGACGACATTCGCCTACGTGTTCGACATCAAGCCCGAGACCGACGTGTACTGGTGCACGGCCGACATCGGCTGGGTCACCGGCCACACGTACATCGTCTACGGGCCCCTCGCCAACGCAACCACCAGCGTCATCTTCGAGGGCGCACCCAACTACCCGGACTTCGACCGGTTCTGGCAGGTCGTGGCCGACAAGCGTGTGACGATCTTCTATACCGCGCCGACGGCGATCCGCTCCTTCATGAAGTGGGGTGATGAGTACCCGGCGCGCCACGATCTCTCATCGCTGCGGCTCCTCGGGTCGGTGGGTGAGCCCATCAACCCGGAGGCCTGGATGTGGTACCACGAGGCCATCGGCGGAGGGCGCTGCCCGATCGTCGACACCTGGTGGCAGACCGAAACCGGCTCGATCATGATCACGCCCCTTCCGGGCGCGGTGGCGACCAAGCCCGGTTCGGCGACCTTCCCGTTCCCGGGGATCGTCGCCGATGTGGTCGACAAGGCCGGCGTCTCGGTCGGCACTCCGGGCGGCGGGTTCCTGGCGATTCGGGAGCCGTGGCCTTCGATGCTGCGGGGCATCTGGGGAGATCCAGACCGTTACGTGCAGACCTACTGGTCCAAGTGGGACGGCCTGTATTTCCCCGGGGACGGCTGCAAGCGTGACGCGGACGGCTACTACTGGCTCCTGGGCCGCGTCGACGACATCATGCTGGTGGCAGGGCACAACATCTCGACCACGGAGGTCGAGTCGGCGCTGGTGTCACATCCCAGGGTGGCGGAAGCCGCCGTCGTCGGCCGCAAGGACGAGGTCACCGGGCAGGCGATCGCCGCGTTCGTGACGCTCCGCGGTGACGTCACCGGAGACGAGGTCCTGCTCAAGGAGCTCCGCAACCACGTGGCGCAGGTGCTGGGACCGATCGCCAAGCCCAAGTCGATCGTGTTCACCGAGGATCTGCCGAAGACCCGCTCCGGCAAGATCATGCGGCGCCTCCTCAAGGACATCTCCGAGCAGAGGCAGCTGGGTGACGTGACCACGCTCGCCAACGACACGATCGTCGCCGACATCGCCAAGCAGGCCGAAAGCCAGCGCGGCCAGGAGGACTGACGCTCAAAGACTCACTCGAAGGCTTTGAGCCCCTCGTCGATGATCCCGATCGCCCAGTCCAGCTCGTCCATCGTGGTCACCAGCGGCGGGATGAACCGGATGACGTTGCCGTCGGGTCCACAGTCGCCCAGCAGCAGTTCGCGCTCCATGGCGTAAGCCTTCAGATGCTCGTATGCGGCGCTGCTCTGCTTGCGCGTGGCGGGGTCGGAGACCAGTTCGATACCGATCATCAGGCCGAGCCCCCGCACGTCGCCGATGGTCGGGTGGTCGATGGCGAGCTTGTTGAGCCGCTCGAATGCGAAGGCAGACAGCTCCCGGGCGTGGGGGAGCAGGTCGCCCATCGTGTCCATGACCGCGATCGCGGCAGCACAGGACACCGGGTTTCCGCCGAAGGTCGTCCCGTGTGATCCGGTCGGCCAGGCGTCCATCATCTCCGCCGACGCACCGTATGCCGACAGCGGCATCCCGTTGGCGATCCCCTTGCCCAGGGCGATGATGTCCGGCTTGGCGGCGTAATGGTCGGAGGCGAACCACTCCGCCGTCCGCCCGAACCCGGTCTGCACCTCGTCGTAGATCAGCTTGATGCCGTGCTCATCCGCGAGGGAACGCAGGGCGTCTAGGAAGGCTGGGGGAGCCGGGTAGTACCCGCCCTCACCCTGAACCGGTTCGACCAGGAACGCGGCGATGTTGTGGGGGGCCACCTCGTGCTTGAACATGAGCCGGAGTTCTTCGAGTGCGTGGGCTGTTGCATCCTCGGAGGTCATGCCCCACCGGTATGGATGCGGGAAAGGCGCCACGAAGACGGAGCCGAGAATCGGGTGGTAGCCGTCGCGGTACTTTGAGTTCGAGGTCGTGTACGAGACGGATCCCATCGTTCGGCCGTGGAACGCCCCCCTGAACACGATCACACCCTGGCGACCGGTCAGCTTCTTGGCGATCTTGACGGTTGCCTCCACCGCCTCGGCACCCGAGTTGGCGAAGCCGAATTTCTCGATTCCGGGCGGGGTCACCTCGCGCAGCTTCTCGGCCGCCTCCACCAGCGTGTCGTACCTGAACACGCAGCCGGAGTGGATGACGCGGTCGATCTGGCGATGGGCGGCCGCCACCACGTTGGGGTGGTTGTGCCCGAGATTGGCGGTTGCGGTCCCGCAGATGAAGTCGGCCCAGCGGTTGCCGTCGGCGTCGTGGATCCACAGACCCTGGGCCTTCTCGATCACCAGCTCGGTGTCGAAGCCGATCACTGGTGCGATGACGCCCTTGTGGCGTCTGATCAAGTCGTGCATTGGAGTGCTCCTAACTCGTTCCGGGAGGGTGTGCCTGAATCCGGAACGGCTATGGGGCGGCGAACAGAGCCCTCCTGGTGGCGCGTGGGGTCCTCGAGCTCATCCCCGAATACTACAGGAGCGGGCGAATCCCCTCCTCAGATCAACACCGCTGCCCGGGGACCGGCCTCGACTCGGCCGATCACCACTGCGCCCTGAGCCGACAGTCGGTGCTCCAACTCCCCGGTCTGTTCGGGACCTGCGACGAGGCAGAAACCGATGCCCAGGTTGAACGTCTCGGCCATCTCCTCGAACGTGAGCGATCCGAGCCGGGCGATCTGCTGGAAGACGTTCGGCACCTCCCACGAGGCCCTCTCCACCACCGCTCTCGTTCCCTCGGGGAGCACCCGAACGAGGTTGCCCGGAATCCCTCCGCCGGTGACGTGCACAGCAGCCTTCACGAGGTCGGTCGCCCCGAGCACGGCCTGCGAATAGAGGATCGACGGCCGCAGGAGGACCTCACCGATTCCGGCCTCCTCACCTGGAAACGGAGCATCGAGGTCGGCGCCTTCGAAGACCCGGCGCACCATGGAGAAGCCGTTTGACCGCAGGTTCGGCGAGGGAAGCCCGATGATGACGTCTCCGGGTGCGATGGTGGCGCCGGTCAACTCCTCGCTCTTCTCCACCACCCCCATCGCCGCTCCTGCCCGGTCGACTTGGTCTGCGTCCATGACTCCCGGATGTTCGGCGGTCTCCCCACCGATGAGGGCGCAGCCCGCTTCCCTGCAGGCGCCGGCGATGCTGGCCACGATGCGGGTGTCTCGCTCGGGGTCGAGCTTTCCAACGGCCAGGTAATCGACGAAACCGAGCGGCGTGGCGCCGGCTGCAGCGAGGTCGTCGACGCACATGGCGACGAGGTCATAGCCGACA
>JBFGRR010000220.1:0-3319 GCA_041567215.1 Acidimicrobiia bacterium
GCCAAGGCCGTCGAGGCGGCCGGCTACGGCGAGATGCTCGGCGACGACGGACTGGTGAGGCCCGGCAAGGGGGAGGCGATGCTCATCGGGATGCTCCTCGCCGAAGCACGATCCAAGACCGCCGTCGGGTTCATCGACGCCGACAACTACGTCCCCGGGGCGGTACACGAGTACGTGAAGTCCTTTGCCGCCGGCCTACATCTGGCACCGACGCCCTATGCCATGGTGCGCATCTCGTGGCACTCCAAGCCGAAGGTCGAAGACGGGAGACTGGTCTTCAACAGGTGGGGCCGCACCTCACAGGTGACCAACAGATTTCTCAACGCCGTTCTGTCGGTCTACAACGGCTACGGGACCGAGATGATCACGACCGGCAACGCCGGCGAGCACGCGATGACGATGGAACTGGCACGGCACCTGCGGTTTGGCGGAGGCTTTTCCGTCGAGCCATTCGAGCTCATCGAGATGTTCGAACAATACGGCGGGGCCTTCCCTTCCAGGATGCCGGAGATAGCCCGGTCACGCATCGACGTCTTCCAGGTCGAGACCCGCAACCCCCACTTCCACGAGGACAAGGGCGCCGACCATGTCGAAGGAATGCGCCTCGAGGCGCTGAACGCCCTCTACCACTCGCGGATCTGTCCCGAGGTGGTGCGCGACGAGATCCTCGAGTTCCTCTCAGACCAATCCGATGGACCGGTGGCAGCCCCCGAAGCGCCGAGGATCTACCGGCCCATGGCCGAAGCGGCACCCGACCTGTTCGCCGAAGCCCTGGCGACCTTGCCAACCAGCCTGCGGACCTTCGGCGACGACTGACCCGGCTCCCGGACTCCACGGGCATGGCAGAATCGGGGCACCAACAAACAGGAGTGACCCATGGAGATGAAGCCGGAGCTCGCTGCCGCCTTCAACCGGCAGATAACCCTCGAAATGGAGTCGTCGCTGGCCTACCTGCAGATGTCGGCGTGGTTCGACGCCAAGAGCCTGAGCGGACTGGCATCGTGGATGCGGGTCCAGGCCGAGGAGGAGCGAACCCACGCCCTCAAGTTCTTCGACTACGTCCTCGAACGCGGCAACGAGGTCGCCCTCGAGACGATCCCCGGACCGGACGCGTCCGGTTTCGAGACCCCGGTGGACGTGTTCTCGACTGCTCTGGATCAGGAGCGCAAGGTGTCGGCCGCCATCGCCGATCTCTACGACGCCGCTGCCGACGCCCGTGACGCGGCCTCCTACCCCCTCCTCCAGTGGTTCCTCGAAGAGCAGGTCGAGGAGGAGTCGACCGTGTCGGAGATCGTCGACCAGTTGAAGATGATCGGCGACAACGGGGCCGCCCTGCTGCTCCTCGACCGCGAACTGGGTGCGCGGGTAGCCGAACCGGAGGCCTGATTTCTGTCGGTGGCGGGCGCGATGATGTTCCCGTGGACGACCGCACGCCGATTCTCCATGCAGACCTCGATGCGTTCTATGCCTCGGTAGAACAGCTCATCGACCCGCGGCTGCGGGGGCGGCCCGTCCTGGTGGGTGGCGGGGTCGTGCTGGCGGCCTCGTACGAGGCGCGGGCGTTCGGCATCTCAGCCCCGATGGGGGTGAAGCAGGCGCTGGCGCGCTGTCCCCACGCGGTGGTGGTGCCCGGTTCTTTCGAGCGCTACCTGGACTACTCCAAGCAGGTCTTCGAGATCTGCGAGCGGTACACACCCCTCGTCGAGCCGATCTCCATCGACGAGGCCTTCCTCGACGTGATGGGTTCCACACACCTGTTCGGGGACTCGGCCACCATCGGTGCTGCCGTCCGCGCAGCGGTGAAGAACGAGATCGGGTTGCCGATATCCGTGGGGGTCGCCCGCACCAAGTTCCTCGCCAAAGTCGCCAGCGCTCAGGCGAAGCCCGACGGGCTCCTGGTGGTCCCCCCCGACGAGGAACTCGACTTCCTCCACGCTCTCGGAGTCCAGGCGATCTGGGGGGTGGGTCCGGTGACCGCCCGGCGCCTCGGAGAGTTCGGGATCAAGACCGTCGGGGAGCTGGCGGTAACGCCTGTCGAGACCCTGATCCGCTGGCTCGGCCCGGGTTCTGGACGCCATCTCCACGCCCTCGCCTGGAACCGGGACCCCCGTCCCGTCGTCACCGTCCGGAGGGCCGGGTCGGTGGGGGCCCAGAGCGCTCTCGGGCGTGGCACCGACGATCCCCAAGCCCTCGCCACCATCCTCCTCCGTCTCGCCGACCGGGTCTCCAGCCGGATGAGACGCAACGGGCGAACGGCCAGGGTGGTGACCGTGCGGGTTCGCGACTCGGATCGCGGCGTGGTGACCCGGCGCTGCACCCTCCCGGACCCGGTGTCCTCGACAGCCGCCATCCACCACGCCGCCCTTCCTCTGCTGACCGAAGCGCGCTCGTCTCGGCCGGGGCCGGTCACCCTGGTCGGGATATCGATGTCGGGCCTCCAGAAGCGGGCACCCCTTCAGCTGGAGATCCCGTTCGACGCAGGCGACCCGACCAGGTCGGGCACCCCGATAGGACTCGCCCACTCGCTGGTCGACGAGCAGGTGGACGAGGTGAGAGGTCGCTTTGGCAGGGATGCCGTGGGTCGCGCGTCCGTGGTCTTGCGACCACAACGAGGAGTGCCCGACCAGTTCAGGGAGCTGGCCGAGAAGAGCTGACCATCCCGCCAGGATCCGAGAGCACCGACCCGTTGCGGATCACCAGCTGCGGATCGGAGAGAGCCGCGACCTGCTCCCGGGGATCCGCGGCAAAGGCCACCAGGTCGGCCGGGAGTCCTGCCCGGAACCCGGCCTCGACCCCTGCATACCTGAATGCATGCTCCGAGGCGGCGGCAACCGCATCCTCCTCGGCCAGCCCGTAGGAGACCAGCCGCTCCACCTCGCGCCCTATCTGACCGTGGGGTAGCGCCAGATCCGACCCGGCCAGCACGGCGACCCCCGCGGCCACCGCCCCGGGCAGGAGTTGTCGGACCCTGTCGAGTCCCTCCGACAACAGGACCCCACCTGAGCTTTCGGGCCCGAGTTGTTCGATGATCGCCTCCACGTTGACGACGGTGGGCACCCAGGCACCGCCACGCTCCCCCAACGCCCGCACATCGGCATCGGTTAGGAACAGCCCGTGTTCGATCGAGTCGACCCCGGCCCTCACCGCCATCGAGGAGACATCCCTGGCCATCGTGTGGATGGCGACACGGGCACCCGCCCGATGAGCCACCCCTACGGCGGCGGTCAGCGCCTCCTCGGTGAAGTTGGGGAGCGCTCCCAGGCCCTTGCGAGGCCAGTCGCCCACGATCTTCACCCAGCCGTTGCTCCGGGACGCTGCC
>JBFGRR010000221.1:0-3318 GCA_041567215.1 Acidimicrobiia bacterium
ATCGCCAGCGGGTGGCGAGCTACGTGGGCGAGGGAGTCGAGTCCGGCGCCGACCTGGTGGTGGACGGCCGCGGCCTGGCGGTCCCCGGCCACGAGGACGGTTTCTTCATCGGACCGACGCTCTTCGACAGGGTCACGCCCGATATGAGCATCTATCGCGACGAGATCTTCGGTCCGGTGCTCTCCAACGTGAGGGTGGACACCTTCCAGGAGGCGATCGATCTGATCAACGCCAACCCCTACGGAAACGGCACCGCCGTCTTCACCAACGACGGTGGGGCAGCCCGCAAGTTCCAGAACGAGATCCAGGTCGGGATGGTCGGGATCAACGTGCCGATCCCGGTTCCGCTGAGCTTCTACAGCTTCGGTGGGTGGAAGGATTCGTTGTTCGGGAGCCACGCCATCTACGGGCCCGACGGGATCCACTTCTACTCGCGTCAGAAGGTGGTGATCGGGCGCTGGCCGGATCCGATCCACCGGGGTGTGGATCTCGGGTTCCCCCAGCACCAATAGCCGAAACCCCGGGGCGGGTAGCGGTCAGCCGGCGACGTCGGCGACCTCCACGTGCGGGAAGGCGGTGAGCGCCTCCCCGCTCATGTGAATGGCCCAGCCGTGGACTCCGGAGCCGAGCGAAACCTCGGGGAGCGCCGCCAGCCGATCGTCGACGATGGTGCGCAGGTCGCCCGCTCCGAATGGAGTTATCGCGCCGCGGGCATATCCGGTGGCCGCCTTCGCCTCCTCGGGGTCGGGCATGGTCAAACGGCGGACTCCGAGCAGATCCCTGAGCTTCTTGTAGTCGAGGCCGAGATGGCCCGGCACGAGAACGAGCACATACTCGCCCTCGCTGACCCTGACGACGAGCGTCTTTGCCAGAGCTTCAAGCGGGACCCCCCGCTTCTCGGCAGCCTCCTCCGCCGAGCTCACCTTGCCGTAGGGAACGAGGCGGTATTGGGCGGCGGCGGCGTCCAGGGCCGAGGTCGCCGGCGTGACCGGGGGATGCTCAGATGCCATCGATCCCGACGATGTTCGAGTCGGCGAGGCTCTGGCGGATCTTCATCCATGGGGCGTACTCCTCGGATGCATGCCATGCCTTCATGGATTCCATGTCGGGGAACTGGATGATCACCAGGCGGTTGGGCGTCCACTCGCCTTCGAAGACCGCTGTCTCTCCGCCGCGGGCGATGTACTCGCCGCCGTAGGCGGCTGCCGTGGCTCGGGCTGCTTCGAGGTATCCGGAGGCGCGATAGGCCTCGAGGTCGTGGACTTTCACGTCGGCGATGAAAAAGGCGGCCAAGGAGTCTCCTCTTTACGGAGGGCCGAACCTACTTCCTGCGGAACAGGGCTGCACCGGCTCGTTCACATCAGGCGGGTCGCTTCGACCATCCTCCGGACGTCGCTGCGGGCGAGGAAGGGCTCCCGGCAGTCCTCCGGCATGTCCGACATCCGCCGGTCCAGCTCTGCGGCCACCGCCGGCCAGTCGGGAGCGACGCCAGACGCCTCTGCTGCTCTTGCCACCAGGTCGAGCACTTCGAGCTTGCTGAACCATCGGCTCGGGATGCGGACCTGCTCGGCCTCCGACGCCCTCGTGGCGAAGGCGAATGCGTTCTCGCCCTCGCCCCTCGCCAGAGCAAGCTCACCGGCCAGGAAATCGGCGGCGTGACGCTCGCCTCTGTACGAAGCGGGCGAAGCGAACTCGCGCAGCCTCTGGATCGCTGCGGCAGCGTCTTCGAGTGCGCCGTCCCGGATAGACAGGCGAGCTTCGGTCGCCAGGAGGTACCCGAGTGTGACCGGTTCGAGCTGGCGTTCGGCGGCTATCGACTTCGCCTGTTCGAGGAGCTCGCGGGCGGCCGGTAGATCGCCGAGGTCGGTGAGGACCCATGCGGTCCCGTTGCGGAACATGACGGCGGGGGGATTCCAGGAGTCCGCTGCGCCGGTGATCGCCACCGATCGGCGCAGGTGCTCGACTGCCTCCTGATACCGGCCAAACCAGCGCAGGGCCCGGTAGCCGAGCGCGTAGTGGATGTAGGCGTGGTTGTGGTCCTCGTTCCAGTCGGGCGCTTCCGTCTCACATTCGGTCAGCCAGGCGAGAAGCTCGACGAACCTCTCGTCCGCCTCCCAGCACTCGACCAGCCCGAGGGCGGCCGACAACCATCCGAGGGCGTCTCCCACTGCCCGGGCTTGCCGTTGGGCATCGAGGAAGTGCCGGTCGGAGTCCGCAGACCTCCCCACATCGGCGTAGATGTGGCCGAGGTAGATGTGGGCGGTCCGGACCAGCTTCGAGTCCGAAATGGTGGTCGCCACCTCGAGCGCCTGCTCCGCGTGATCGGCAGCACCATCGAGGTCGAGTTGCTCATGGAATGCCCCGGCCCTCCGCACCAGGGCGCCCGCGATCAGTTGGGGATCTCTCGCCTCTCTGGCCGCGTCGAGCGCCTGGCCGGCGAGTTGCGGAGCTTGTGCCAGGTCGAGGCTCAGCGCCGTGGTCGCCAATTCGGCCATTGCCGCAGCCTTGTCCCGCGCCATCCCCAGGGAGCCGAAGAGCTCCACGGACTCCTCGAGCGCGACGAGCGCCCTCTCCGGCGCATACTGCCACCGTTCCAGGAGGCCTTTGGTGCGAAGAGTTCGCGCTCGAGCCGCACGGTCTCCCATCCGGGACGCCACCTCGAGGGTTCTCTCGATCAGGGGGTAGGCCTTCACGTAGTCCGTTGCTGCGAGGAGCCTGACCCCACACTCCAGGGCCCGCAGCTCGAGTGTCCCGTCGTCGGTCATCCCGGCGATCTCCGTCATCGAGTCCACCGTGTCGGCTTCCTCGTCATGGCGGCCCAGATGGTTGAGGACCCGGCTGCGGACCTCCATGAGGTCGAACCGAAGGCGTGTCTCCTCGGTCAGTTCGAGTGCCCGCCCGGAGAGTTCCAGGGCGGCTTCGTTGGCGTACGAATCGGCGGCACGGCGCGACGCCAGCGCCAGATGTCCGGCGGCCCGCGGGGCATCGCCGCCCGCGTCGAAGTGGTGGCCAAGTTCGGCGGCCCGCATCTCGACCTCGTCTGGATACAGGCCCTCGATGGCCTCCCCAGCGGCCAGGTGCCATTTGCGCCGGGTGCGCTTGAGAGCGCTCTCGTACGCAACCTCCTGAGTGATGACGTGCTTGAAGACGTGGGTCTGGTCGTCGTCGCCCCGCAGCAGGAACCCCTCCGAGTGGAGCAACGGCAGGGACTCCGTCGAGTCGACCAGGTGCGAGAGCACCGCCTCGCCGAATTGCCTTCCCAGAACCGATGCCGCCTGGAGCAGACGTTTTGGTTCAGACGCCAGCCGGTCGATGCGA
>JBFGRR010000222.1:0-3311 GCA_041567215.1 Acidimicrobiia bacterium
CGGGCTGTTGACGGAGAACCGCGCCGAAGCCGGTCTCTCGTGGAACGAGTTCGTCGCGGGCCGGATGGCCTAGGAGACGATCTTCTTGGCCTCGTCGACGGTGAAGCGTCCATGTGAGACCTCGCGCCCGACCACGACCCCTCCCAGCGTCCTTCCTCCAGCCTTGAGAGCGGCGAGGCGCTTGAGGTCCTCGACGTGGCGCACCCCGCCGGCGGCGATCACGGGCTCGTCGACGATCCCGATGGCCGTCCTGAGCACCGCGAAGTCGGGTGGTTCGGTGAGAGCGTCACGGCCGGCTTCGGCGATCATGAACGACACCGCCCCCGCAGAGGACATCTCGAGCAGGACCTCCTCCAGGAAACGACCCGAGTTCTCCGTCCAGCCGCGGGTTGCCACCTCTTCGTCGGGCCGCACGTCCACCGAGACGGCGATCTTCCCGGGATGGTCCCGGCACAACTCCCACACCATGATCTGGTTCTCGATCGCGGCAGTGCCCATCACCACCCGCCACGCTCCTGCCTCCAGAAGCCGGGCTGCCTCGACGTCCGAGCGGATTCCACCGCCGACCTGCACCGGATTCGGAACTTCCGCGAGAAGCCGGTCGATCACGCCGCGATTTCGGTAGTCGCCGCTGGCAGCCGCATCGAGATCGACGACATGCACGTAGTCGGCACCTTGCTCGAACCAACTCTTGACGCGAGCGACCGGATCGCTATCGAGGGGGATGGCCTCTCTGACGTCGCCCTTGGGGAGACGAACCGATTTCCCATCGAGGATGTTCACGCGTGCATAGAGGTCCATGGATAGAGCCTAGGGGGTTTCCACAGGTGTCACGCCTGGAGGCCGAGGGCCTCCTCGGCCCCTTCGAGGCGCTGGCCGCCCTGGAGAACCGGGGCGAAGAGATCGCCGTGGCGCTGCAAGCGGTCCCAGAGGTTGGCGATCGTGAAGTCGCCGTTCTTCGCTCCAGCCACTTCGCTCCATTGCAGGGGCACCGAAACCGGCGCCCCGGGACGGGGGCGCACCGAATACACGGACGCGATCGTCTGCCCCGAGGCATTGCGGTTGTGGTCGATGAACACCTTTCCTCGCCGGGCGGGGATGTCCCACTCCATGGTGAGGTCGTCTGGATTGGCCGCCACGAGGAGACGGCCCACCGCCTCCACGAAACCGCGCACCCGGGAATACGGATAGACCGGCTCGACCGGCACGTATACGTGCATCCCTTTGGAACCCGAGAGCTTCGGGTAGCCGCGCAGACCCAGGCCGGCCAGGGCGACCCTGATCAGGTCGGCGCCCGCCACCACTTGCTCCCAGTGCGAGCCCTCCGCAGGGTCGAGGTCGAAGATCGCATAGTCGGGATACTCCGGGGAGCCAGTGCGCGAGTGGAATGGATGGACCTCGATACAGCCCATGTTCGCCAGCCACATGAGTGACTCGCGATCGTTGGCCGCGACGAAGTCGATGGCGCCCCCCATGGAGTCCGAGACCACCGCGGCAGTGCCGAGCCAGTCGGGCCGATGGCCAGGGGCCCGTTTCTCGTAGAACGAGCCACCTTGGATGCCGTCGGGGTATCGGGACATCGACAATGGCCGGTCCGCCAGGTGTGGCAGCAGGACCGGGGCAACCGACGCGTAGTACTGGATGAGATCGCCCTTGGTGGTGCCGTCCGGGAAGAAGCGCTTGTCCAGGTTCGACAGTTTCAGCGTGCGCAACGGGCTTCCGGAGACCCAGTTGTCGCCGTCCCGGATCGCTCTGACCTCGTCAGGGAACACGATCGCCCCCCTGTGGACCGGCCTTCCCGGAGGGTCGGAGATCGCTTCCGCCATCGCTTCCTCCAATTCGGACTGGATGGCCCGATGGCTCTCCTCGTCCCGCGACTCGGAGATCAGCCTCATGCCGATGCCCGCCTCGCGTACCGCACGCACCAGGGGCCCGACTCTCAGCGTGCCCTCCCCATAGGGAAGGTGTTTCACCTCACCCCCCGGACCGACCAGGTTGTCGCTGAATTGGCACTGGAGCGGGTCGATCATCCAGCCCGGGAAGGACTCGACCACGAACGCGAGCACCGATTCGAAGGCCTCCTTCGTGACCAGGGCGCCGCCGGTGCGGGCGTGGATGTGCGCCCAATCGACGAGCGGCCGCACATACGAGAAGCGGGCGGCGAGCTCGGCGATGTCGCCGAGCGACCCGAAGTTGCGTTCGTGCCCCGACGTCTCCAAACCAAGACCCACCCCCAGGCCCTCGACCTTCTTGGTGATCGATCCGAGCCGGGCGGAGACCAGTTCCATGAGCTCGGACGGTGTCCGCTCACCCACATGGCCGATGTGAGCGCAGATGATGCGGGCTCCGAGCGCTCTGCCGAGTTTCATCGAGTGTTCGAGCGCCGCGAGGCACTGTTTGGAACGGTCCTCGTCCTCCACGGTGAGGATGGCGAAGTAGGGGGCATGCAGGGAGACTTCTATGCCGCGCTCGGCAGCCGCCGAGCCGAACGCCTCACAACGCTTCTCCTTCCATGGGAAGTCCTTGGTGAAGGCGAGTTCGTAGGAGCTGTGACCCGCTGCCACCAGGCCGTCTAGGAAGTCGGAATCCGAGACGCCCTCTGGTGGCAGGCCCGACTTGCCGAACGAGATCACGGTTTCCGGTACGCGGAGACGGCAAGGGGCACGAAGACCGCGAGCATGGCGGCGATCCAGACGGTGGAGCCGAGTACCGCAGCCGTGGCGTCGGCGCCGGAAGCAAGTTGCCTGACTGCCGAGGCGACCACCGAGATCGGTTGGTTGTCGGCGAAGGCCCGGATCCACGACGACATCGACTCGGTGGGCGTGAACAGGTTGGAGGCGAACATCAGCGGGAACAGCCAGAACATGCTGAGCATCCCCACCAGTTCGGCGCTGCGCAGCTTGGCCCCGATGGCGGCGTTCAGCCAGGAGAACGCATATCCGAGCCCGATCGTGAGAGCCAGTGCGAGCACCGCTCCGGCCGCTGACGCGAATCGGAAGCCGACGAGATATCCGACCAGGGCCACGAGTACCAGCGCCACGGCGTTCCGGATCGTGTCGGCGACGGTGCGGCCGGCCAGCACCGCGAACTGGCTCATGGGCAGGGATCGGAATCGGTCGGTGACGCCGTGACCCATGTCGACCGCCAGCGAGTTCCCGGTCTGCTGGGAACCGGTCAGCGCGGTGATCACGAGGACGCCCGGAACCAGAAACTGGTCGTAGTCGATTCCGGCACCGGCGCTGATGACGCCGCCGAAGACGTACTTGAAGAGCAGCAGGAAGAAGACACCCATGACCACCGAAAAGGTCACG
>JBFGRR010000223.1:0-3259 GCA_041567215.1 Acidimicrobiia bacterium
ACCACGACTAGCTGACACACTAGATGGTCAGCGACGAGGAGCGGGCATTCAAGTACCAGGCCTACTCACCCGACCCAAGGATGAAGAAGAACGTGGGCATCCGGCGCCGCCTGGCGCCGCTCCTCGACGGCGACCGGAGCGCCATCGAACTGCTGCACGTGCTGCTGCTCAGCCTTCCCGGCAGCCCCATCCTCTACTACGGCGACGAGATCGGCATGGGCGACGAGTATCTGCTGCCGGACCGGGACGGAGTGAGAACGCCCATGCAGTGGGACGATTCGCCTGCAGCAGGGTTCTCGGAGGCCGACCCAGGCTCTTTCTATCTGCCTCTCGTGGGCGCACCCGGCTACGCCCCCGCCGAGGTGAACGTGATCGCCCAGACGGCAGATGCCGGCTCGCTCCTCAACTGGGTGCGGGCCATGCTCGAACTGCGCCGAGGGCATCCGGTGTTCGGCACCGGGACCTTCGAGCCCGTCGGCTCATCGAACCCGGCCGTCTTCGCCTTCATCAGGCGATCGGCCGACGAGCAGATCCTCGTGGTCGCCAACCTGTCGGGGTCCGAGGAGTCGACGCACCTCGAGGTGGAAGGCGTCTGGAGCGACCTGTTGGGCCGGTCGAGCCTGTCGGACGGCGAGATCACTCTTTCCGGCCACGGGTACGCGTGGCTGGCTTCTTCGTGACCTTCTTCTTTGGAGAGGGCGGCTGCTCACCGAGCAGGTAGGAGCGCCCCGGATCGACGAGGAAGCGACGCCGGACGGTCTGGCGGCCCAGCAACATCCGAAAGCCCATCTCGTCGCGGCGGGTGAGGGTCACCTCGGCGCGGAACAGCTTCCCGAGGCCGATTCGGGTGGAGATGACCGGCCTGGACTGCAGACGCCCTCCCGGGTTCCTCACCTTCCGCCACCCGACGACCGGTGCCTCCACCACCACCTCGCCCTGCGCGGAACGCTGCACGGGGTGGATCTCGAAGCGAGCGACCTGCAGGCCGTCCTTTTCGAAGACCTCGAGTTCGAACGCGTGGAGTGCGGCCGAGCGCGCACCGGTGTCGACCTTCGCCTTCATGGCGGCGACCCCCAGATCGGGAAGGGAGACCCACTCCCGCCATCCGATGGTGGGACGCTCAGCGGGCACGGGAACCACCTGCGAATACCGCGGCGAGCCATGTGGTGATCGGCACGGCAACCACCAGGCCGATCGATCCTACGAGTGTGCGGACGATCTCCGTTGCGACGACTTCGCTGTTGGCGACGACCCCCAGCCGCTGGCCCGACAGGGCGAACAGGAGCAGCAGCGGCATCGAGGCACCGGCGTATGCGAGGAGGAGCGTGTTGACCGTGGATGCGATGTGATCGCGCCCGACCCGTAGGCCCGCGCTGAACAGTGATTTCACCCCCATGCCCGGGTTGGCCGCCCTCAACTCCCAGACCGCCGATGCCTGGGTGACGGTCACGTCGTCGAGGGCACCGAGGGTTCCCAGGACGATTCCGGCCAGGAGCAGTCCACGCACGTCGAGGTCGCCCACCAGTGTCAGGTAGAAGCTCTCCTCGCCGGCGAAGCCGGAGAAGCGGGCGAGGCCGACGGTGGCGGCCGACGCAGCCACCGTCACCGCCAGCGCCGAGAAGGTCCCGATGAGGGCGACGTGGGTCATCGTCGTGTAGCCATGTGCCATGTACAGGGCGAGGAAGCCGATCGCCGCCGAGCCCACTGCGGCAACGGCAACCGGATTGGAGCCGGCGAGGATCGCAGGCACGATGAACCAGATCAGCACGACGACGCTGGCGGCGAGGCCGCCGAGTGCGGCGAGTCCCCGCATCCGGCCGAGCAGGACGACGGCGAGCGCAAAGGCGAGCGCGACGGCGACGAGGAGGCCGCGCCGATCTCGGTCTGCGAACTGGTACTGGAGCGTGGCCGGTGAATCGGGCAGGTAGTTGAGCATCACCGACTCGCCGACCGTGAACTCGGGCGTCGTCGCCAGGATCTCGAACTCCTGGGGAACGATCGACCCTGGTGTCGGCCCTTCGGAAAGCGTGAAGGTCACCTGCCTGCAGCTGAACTCGGGGGAATACGAGCAGGGGGCATCGACGACCTTGGTGACCACGGCCCGATGGGCTTCGCTTGCCACCCCGAATTCCGCCAGGTCCCTCGCCGCCGATTGACCGGGCCAGAGGATGAACATGCCGATGGCGACGAAGATCGCCAGTACCCACGGGATGGTCGCCAGTCCGAGGCTGCGCCGGTCGGGTCCGGTGAGTCGTTCGAGGTCGCTGGCCATCACGGGAGCGTATCCGATGGCTACCGTCGGGCGGGCTATGGCCTTGGATGTGATCGCGCTCAGGAACCGTTTTCCGGCGATCAGCGCATCCGGTGCGCCGGCGTTTCTGGATGGCCCGGCGGGTACGCAGGTTCCCGAGGCCGTGGTCGAGGCAATCGCTACGGCGCTGGTTTCGTCGGCGTCGAACGTGGGCGGGGAATTCGCGGCGAGCCGGGCTTCGGGGAGGGTGGTCCGGGACGCCCGACGGGCGGCCGCGGACTTCGTGGGTGGGTCGCCGTCGGAGATCGTCTTCGGGCCGAACATGACATCGCTGACATTCGCCTTCAGCCGCGCCGTTGCCAACGAGTGGGGGAGCGGGGATCGCATCGTCCTCTCGCAGCTGGACCACGACGCCAACGTCACCCCGTGGGTGAGGGCGGCCGAGGAGCGCGGCGTGGAGGTCCGGTTCGCCCGGATCGATCCCGACGACGTGACGCTCGACCTCGATCATCTCGAGTCGCTGGTCGACGCCCGCACCCGCCTGGTGGCGGTGACGGCATGCTCCAACGCCTTCGGATCGCTCGTCGATGTGGCAAGGGTGGCGCGGGCGGCCCACTCGGTGGGAGCACTCTGCTTCGTCGACGCGGTGCATCTCGCCCCGCACCAGCGCATCGACGCGGCGAGTCTCGGCGTCGATGCCCTCGTCTGTTCGGCCTACAAGTTCTTCGGCCCTCATGTGGGCATCCTCTGGGGGAGGAGAGAACTCCTCGAGAGGCTCCCCGCCTACAGGGTGCGGCCGGCGCCGTCGGCGCCACCCGGAAAGTTCGAGACCGGGACGCCCTCGTTTGCGATGCTGGCGGGGGTCACCGCTGCGATCGACCACCTCGCCTCGCTTGGTGATGGTGAAGATCGGGCACAGCGCCTCGACGACGCTTTCGCGCTCACCAACACCCACGAAGCCGGTCTGGGCCGGCGATTCCTCGCCGGCCTCCCTTCCGGCGTCCGGGT
>JBFGRR010000224.1:0-3257 GCA_041567215.1 Acidimicrobiia bacterium
AGTCGCCGGCCTTGGCGCCGAGATCGATGGGCTCGGCCACACCATTGGCGGCGAGCTCGCCGGTCCAGTCATGGGCACCGACGAACACATCGGGACCTTCACCGGCCGGGCCGGCCACGCCGACCTGGTCCTTGATCTGCCCGAAGTCGACGATCTCCACGTTCACGACCACGCCGGTCGCATCGGTGAAGGCCGTGGCAGCGGTCTGCACGACTGGAGCGCGGTTGGCGTCGGCCCAAACGAGCAGTTCGACCGGTGGCGGCGGCTCCGTGGTGGTGGTGGCGACTGTCGTCGTCGTGGTGGTGGGCGCGGCTGTCGTGGTCGTCTCTTCGGCGGTTTCGCCGCCACCACATGCAGCCACGAGCATGGCAAACGCTGCAAGCAGCGCCAGCAAGCTCATACGCTTCATTGATTTTCCTCCTGGTACGTGTTGATTCCGGTCGGAGACCGGAAGCACGCAGTAAAGCAGCCCTTTGCAGAATTTCACAACTGTTTCCGCAAGGTTTGCAGAGGCTTTTCAAGCACTGATACTGTGGCGCCCAATGGCACAGAGACCCCGACTCAGAGAAGTCTCCCAGTTGACCGGTGTGAGCCTGGCCACGGTGAGTCGCGTCCTCAACGGCAAGCCCGGGGTCGCCTCCGAGACCAGGGGCCGGGTGCTGCAGACACTGGCGGAGATGGGATACCGGGACGTTCCAAAGACCCCGCAGAGCGGCGTCGTCGGGATCATCACTCCAGAGATCGACAACCCGATCTTCCCGCTGCTCGCTCAGACGATCGAGGCCAAACTGGCAAGGTTCGGGTTCCTCTCGATGATCTGCCCGGTCACCGCCGAGACGGTCAACGAGCAGTCATACCTCGACTTCTTCGGTGGCTACCGATCCGCCGGCGTGGTGGTCGTCAACGGCCGCTACACCACCGGAGCCGTCGGATACGAGCCGTACCGGGCACTCCGAAAGAGAGGCATCCCCACCGTCCTCGTGAACGGAGTGGAGGCCGACGCCGGGATACCCGCCGTCGCCGCAGACATGCGGGCGGGCGGCGCCATGGCCGTTCGGCATCTCACCAGCATGGGCCACAAGCGGGTCGGGTGTCTGGTGGGCCCGATGAAATACGTGACCACCCGCTGGCTGCTCGACGGATACCGCCAGGGACTGGCAGCGGCAGGGATGGCCACGCAGGATGAATACATCTCCGAAAGCCTCTTCTCGACCGAAGGCGGCAGGGCGGGCATCGCCAATCTTCTCGAGGCGGGAGTGACCGGGGTCATCACAGCGAGCGACCTGATGGCGCTGGGCGCCATCTCGGGGGTGCGCGCCTGGGGCATGTCCGTGCCCAAGGACGTGTCGGTCGTCGGATACGACGGGACCAGCCTCGTCAACTACACCAGTCCGACGCTCACCAGCATCCGCCAGCCGATCGAGCGGATGGCGAACACGGTGGCCACACTGCTCCGCAACCCGCCCGACAACGGCGGCCAGGTTCACCTGTTCCACCCCGATCTGGTGATCGGGGGCTCGACGGGACGCGCCCCCTCCTAGAGCCAGGTCGGGACCCGGTCGAGCAGGTAGAGGCTGACCTCCTTGGCCCGGTCGAGCGGATCACACAACTGCTCCCTTCCCATCAGCATGTCGGCCAGCGAGACCTCGGTCTTGCCCACCAGTTGCAGCCTCCGCTCGGGGGCATCCGTGACCGCCCCGAACGAGTCGATCGCAGCCACCTCGACAGGAAGCGAGGTCCGGGCGATGCCGGCGAGGTCGGTGGCAAGGACCAGGAGATCAGGTGGCGATGCCAGCGGCGGGATGCCCCAGTTGAAGTACAGGCTGAGCCGCCAGTCGTCCTCCGGTTCCTCCTGGTCGGGCCCCAACTCGTCGAGGCGATCCTGGAAAGAGAGCAGGATGCGGGGGTCGACGTCGAGCGCCAGATGAAGGTCGAGCGGACCGTTGCACGCCTCCTCGGGATGGACGTCCACCTCCCAGGATTGACGAAGCGAGTAGGTCTCCACGAAATGCCGTTCGTCGTGGACGTGGAATCCGTGCTCTATGGCGTGTTCCTTGAGATCCGTGACGAACCCGGCGATGTCGATTGCCATGGAAGGAGCCTATCTCCCCACGCCCAGGGACACAGCCCCCTCAGATTTCTTCGAGGGCGTCCTCGGCTTCGATCAAGGCACGGAAGGCAGCCTCCCGCCGCTCCCGAGCGGTCGGGTTGACGATGTCGCCGAACCGCAGGTAGTCGGCGTAAACCTTGGTGAGCTCCGCACCGAACACGTAGACGATCCACATCAGATAGAAGAAGAAGAGGAGTACGGCCACACCGCCCAAAGCCCCCAGCGTCCCGGAGCCCGCAACCCGGCCGAGATAGGTGCCCAGGAGGAAGGCGGCGAACAGGGCGAGTACCGAGGTCACCGCACCGCCGCGACGGGCTGCCTTCCAGGGAATCCTGGTGGCGGGAAGCGCCCGAAAGGTCAGGCTCACCACTCCGACCAGCATGACCGCCGATAGCGCAGGAACGAGGAACCCCAGCACCCAGTGGACCCAGGCGACACTGGTGGGGATGAGGGTGTCGATGAACTGCAGCACGCCCACCGCGGCGACGGGGACGAGAACGAGGACCGCCAGCACGATGGCGGCAGCCAGGGCAATGGCACGTCGCCACAGCAGGTTGACCAGCCCTTTCACCTTTTCGTCCGGAACGTGGAAGACCGTGTTCAGAACGCCCTGGATCTGCAGGAAGATGCCCGACGCCAGGAATGCGGCGAAGAGGATTCCGATCGACAGCGAGGCGGTTGCGGTCTTGCGGACGTTGCAGAGCAGCACCCGCATCGGGTCGGCCACATCCTTTCCGGCCACGTCCTGAACCTGGCCGACGAGCCTGTCGAGCGGACGGTCTCCCGGCACCAAGAAGACGGCGTCGGCACAGTTGTCCGGCAGCGTCGCCGAAGACGGGCCGAGCGTCATGGAGGTCAGGGCGATGACCACGAAGAGCAGCGGGATCAGAGAGAACAAGGTGTAATACGCGAGGGCGGCGGCGAGCCGTCCGCCATGGTCCTCCGTGAACTCGGCGCCGGCGGCGCTCAGGACGGCCTTGAACCTCTCCCAGCGAGCGGACTCCGCATTGACACCGTTCATCGCCTGATCAGGCTACCGAGGCTGCCATAGTGATCAGGTGACCAAAGCCCCCTTCCCGGCACCCATCGAGACGATGGAGGCGAAGACCACCGAGAAGTGGCCCGAAGGCGAGTTCGCCTACGAGCC
>JBFGRR010000225.1:0-3256 GCA_041567215.1 Acidimicrobiia bacterium
CATTCGCCCGCTCGAGCCCTCCATGGCCAGATCGGCTGCCTGGACCCCGTAGTTCTTGGCGACCATCAGGTCGAGGGCATCGGGACTCCCCGAGCGCATCAGATAGCCGAGTTGCTGCTGGATGATCCCCTCGCCGGTCCTCTCCTTGATCAGTTCGGCGGTGATCGCCCCGATCCCGCCCAGCTTCTGGTGGCCGTAAGGATCGGCTTCGCCCCGCTGGACGATGTCGCCGCCGATCATGGTGGCCCCTTCCGAGATGGTCACCATGGCGTAGTGGCTCGGGTTCTTGCGCTTGTCCTCCACCAGGAACCCGGCGAGTTTGTCCACGTCGAACGGGACCTCGGAGATGATCGCCCTGTCCACATCGGCGAGCCAGGCGGCGATGAGCGAGGTCTCACCACTGTTGCGGCCGAACAACTCCACGACGGCGATGCGTTCGTGTGAGCCGGTCGAGGTGCGGAGGTTGGTGAGGAACTCGACGCTTCGTGTGACCGCCGTCGAGAAACCGATGCAGTACTCCGTGCCATGCACGTCGTTGTCCATGGTCTTCGGGACCGCGATCACGTTCACTCCCTCCTTGTGCATCCGGTGGGCGTAGGAGAGGGTGTCGTCCCCGCCGATCGGGATGAGGGCGTCGATGCGCTGGTCTTCGAGGACCTTGAGCACGTGAGGTGTGAAGTCGTGGGGTCCGGCTCCCTCGGTGGTCCCCACCAGGAAATCGGGGATGTCCTTCTCTCGGACGTTGGAAGGATTGGTGCGCGACGAGTGGAGCACCGTCCCGCCGGAGCGGTCGATCGTCCGCACCCAGGCCGGATCGAGGTCGACGAAGCAGCGTTCTGCCGAATGGGGATCTGCAGGGTTGTGGGCGAGCAGGCCCCGCCATCCCCTCCTGATCCCGATCGCCTCGTGGCCTTTGGACGTGACCCGGTTGACGACGGTCTTGATGACCGCATTGAGGCCGGGTACGTCGCCTCCACCGGTGAGGATCCCGATGCGCATTGCTTCTCCTGTGTCAGACGTTTGTGGCGCCGCGTGGTGCGGCGAAGCGGCAAGCCTAACCCCGGGGTTGCCGCACACCTCCGGCTCCGCGGTACCGTTGTCGGGTGACTCAGCCATCCACCGGCCAGGCGTGTTACCGCCATCCCGACCGTGTCACCGGTCTGTCCTGCACGGACTGTGGTCGCGCCATCTGCCCCTCGTGTTCCATCGACGCCGCGGTGGGGCAGCGCTGCCCGGATTGCGTTCGCAAAGAGGGTCGTCAGAAGACGATCAACATGCGTGGGGGGCGCCGGCCTGCAGCCACCCCCGTCACCATGGCGATCATCGGGGTGACGGTGGCGATCCACCTGATGCAGTACGCGATGCGCGACGTCTGGCTCGATCTGGTCGAGACCCTCGGGATGTGGAACGTCGCGGTGGCAGCCGGGGAGTGGTGGCGGATGCTCACGGTGGTGTTGGTCCACGCCAACCTCATGCACATCGCCTTCAACATGCTGGCGCTCTACAGCCTCGGGCCCCAGATCGAACGTGAACTCGGGGGAGTCCGCCTGGGTGCTCTCTATGTCGCGTCGGCCGCCGGCGGATCGGCGTTCGCCTTCCTGCTCGGCAGCCCCAACGACTTCGGGGTCGGCGCCTCGGGTGCCATCTTCGGGCTGTTCGGGGTGTGGCTCGCCTCCGCCTTCCGGCGCCGCAACACCCGCTATGGCCGTTACCTGCTCGGACAACTGGGCGGGATCCTCGCCATCAACGCGGCGATCCCGTTCTTCGTCCGCAGCGTGTCATGGCAGGCGCACCTCGGCGGCCTGATCGCCGGGTTCCTGATCGGCCAGGTGTGGACGCGGGCGAGCGGGAAGACCGCCTATGCCGTGCATATGGTGAGCGCCGCCGTGATGACGCTCGCGGCCTTGTCCGTGGCTTTCCTCTGAGTGCCGGGAGCGAGTCCGGGGCCCACGCGCGATTGCTAGTGTCGGCCGTCCGAATCACAGACCTGTAACTAATGCCCTCGTTCGCACATCTGCATCTCCACACCGAGTTTTCGATGCTCGATGGCGCGGCCAGGGTGGACGAAGTGGTGAAGGCGGCCGCCGATGACGGCCAGCCCGCGGTGGCGATCACAGACCACGGCGTGATGTATGGCGTCGTGGACTTCGTCAAGGCGGCGACCAAGGCGAAGATCAAACCGATCATCGGCATCGAGGCCTACGTGACGCCCGGATCCCGCTTCGATCGGCCCGCCCGGCGCGAGAACATCCGCCACCACATGATCCTCCTCGCCGAGAACGAGACCGGCTACCGCAATCTGATGAAGCTCTCGAGCAAGGCGTTCCTCGAGGGCTACTACTACAAGCCCCGCATGGACTTCGAACTCCTGGCTGCGCACTCGGAGGGGATCATCGCCACATCGGGCTGTCTGAGTGGTCCGGTGGCCCATCACCTCGCCCCCGATGGCGGGCGTGAGGAGGGGACGGGCGCAACCGTCTACGACTTCGACACCGCTCTCGGCAATGCCGCTCGATTGCAGGAGATCTTCGGCAAGAACGGCTTCTTCATAGAGGTCCAGGACCACGGTCTCGACGCACAGCAGCGGATCATGGACGACCTGCTGACCGTGGCGAAGCGGATCGATGCCCCGTTGCTGGCGACCAACGACGCCCACTACACGCGTCGTTCGGAGGCGGAGGCCCACGACATCCTCCTGTGCATCCAGACGGGCTCCAACAAGGACGACGTGAACCGCCTCAAATTCGACGCCGAGGAGTTCTACCTCAAGTCGGCAGCGGAGATGCGAGCGCTGTTCCCGGACACGGAGTATCCGGGTGCGGTGGACAACACGCTGTGGATCGCCGAGCGCGCCGACGTCAAGCTGGAACTGGGGGGACTCCTGCTGCCCGAGTTCCCGGTTCCCGACGGCAAGACCGAGTCCGCATACCTGGAGGAACTGGTCCAGGCCGGAGCCCGGGAGCGCTACGGCGACCCGCTGCCTCCCGACGTGGAAGAGAGGGTCCGCCACGAGTTGCGGATCATCGATGAGATGGGCTTCCCGGCCTACTTCCTGATCGTCTGGGACCTGATCAAATTCGCCCGTGACCGCAACATCCGCACCGGCCCGGGCCGCGGCAGCGCGGCAGGATCGATCGTCGCATACAGCCTCCGGATCACCGACCTCGACCCACTCGAGTACGGGCTCATCTTCGAGCGATTCCTGAACCCTGGCCGGCGCCAGATGCCGGACATCGACATGGACTTCGACGAGCGC
>JBFGRR010000226.1:0-3215 GCA_041567215.1 Acidimicrobiia bacterium
CAAAACGGTCGCCAATTGCTCGTGGTGAACCGGGTACAGGTCCGCTTCGGGATCGTCGTCGTGGACCGCTGGGTCGTTGATGTGCTGGAGATGGGTCGACACGAACAACAGCGGCTGCTCTCCCAGGTCGATCACCGCACCTAGGTACCCGCGCCGGAGTGGGGTGTCGACAGTCGGCAGGAAGGAGGTCTCGACCTCCTCGATCGGATACCGGCTCAGCACCGCGTTGCCCCAAACCGGGTCGGCGGTGCCGAAGAAGGCGCCGTAGGGCATGTCGAGGCGATCCATCAGGAGGGCGTACAGGTCTGTGCCGGCATTGATTAGCCGTCCTCGCGAAACCTCCTGCAATCCGATGACATCGGCACCGGTCTGTTCGATCACAAGGGCGATGGCCTCTACATCGAGCCTGCCTGCGGTGTCGAACGCCGAGTGGATGTTGTAGGTGGCCACCCGCACCGGGAAGCCCCTCGTCTCCGACTCGACCGGGCGGTCGAACGCGGCCGAGATGAGCGGGAGAGCCGAGGCGACCACCAGGATCCCGGCCAGCGACGGACCCAACTCGGAGACCTCCGCGCGTTCGCCCCGAGCGAACAGGACGATCAACACCAGGGCTACGCCCACACCGATCCGCACACCTTCCTGGGTCATGGGGAGACGGATGTCCATGGGCAAGTAGTAGGCGAGTCCGATGAGGAGGAAGAGCAGGGTGCCACCGGTCAGCAGAGCGGATCCTCCAAGCCAGCGTCCGGGGCCGACATCCGGGATCAACGCCGAAAGCACGACGCCGGCTGCAGCCACGGCGATCAGGTGCAAAGGAGCGAAGACGAGGGCCGGTCCGTCCGCAAAGATGAGTGCCGCGCCCACCAGAAGGGAGGCAAGGATCGGTGCTGATCGGCCCGAACCAGGCCGGCGCACCATCAGCAAGGCAGCGAGGTTGCCCACGGCGACCCATACGGGCACCGCGGCCGGAGGTATGCCGCCCACCTCGGCGATCCACCCCTGCGGTTGCAGGAGCAGGAACTCGATGAACAGCAGAGGCCCGAAGCCGAGGAGCAAGATCCCTCCCCGAACCGGTCCGAGCAACTCCAGGTCACCAGCCAGGCCGGCGAGTATCCACAGAAACGCGGCGACGAGGGCGAGTACCGCGACCATCGACTCCCAACCCGGTTGATAGGCAAGGTCGAGGCTTCCTCCGATGCCCTTGATGAGCGAGTCGAGAGCGAAGCCGAGAAGCACTCCTTCTACGAAGACGCCCCGGCCGAGCGACAGGAAGAGCGGCAGAAGGCCCACCACCGCCGCGGTCGAAAGCGCTGCGGCCCAAAAGAGGATTCCCGGGTCGCCAGTCGCCTGCATGGCGAGGCGCCCTGCTCCCAGAAACGCCGCACCGATCAGGAGGCCGTTTCGCAGCCCGACCTTCCGGGCGACGGCGGGCAAGGCGAACCCGGCCACGAACGGAGCCATCGCATAGGGGATGAGGTCGAGCGTGCCGACGCCAACGGTGTCTCTCAGGTACCAGGTGATCGAGGCGAAGAGGACCCGCATCGCCTGGAACCCGAGCGTCACGCCGAAGGCGATCAGGAGGAAGCGCCGAGTCCGAGTCTCCATCGCCATGGAAGCTACTCGTCGGGCCGCACCCGGTGGTGGGTCCGTCGTTTCCGGCCCTTCATGTCTCACGTCGGGGCTTTCGAGGACCATCGATCGGATCGACCCACTCCGAGTTGGTGGCGGTCAGATATCCGTCTACGGCGGTCCCGATGGTGGGGAAGATCATTCCGTCCCCGATGAGGTCATAGAGCTCGTACCGGCGAAGCCGATCCTTCACCGGCCCCTTCATCTCGGCGAAGGCCAGTTCGATTCCCTGGCGTCGCAGGTCCCTGATGAGTGTGGCGAGGATCTCGGCGCCGGTCGTGTCGACGTCGGTGATCGGCTCGGCCGCAACGACGACCCAACGAACGGGTCCATCGGCTTCGTCCACTAGTTGCTTGACGCGGCGAGCGAAGTGCTCTGCGTTGGCGAAAAACATGGGTGCATCGAATCGATAGATGATCAGTCCGGGGAGCGTTGACGCGTTCGGATGTCTGCCCCTGTCGTGGTAGCCCTTGCGGTCGGCAAGCCGCCCCAACTCCGCGTCGTGTGGTCGCCAGGCTCGTTGGATGAAGGCGCCGAGCGACAGGACGATCGCAATGACGATCCCCTCGAGAACGCCGATCACGACCACGCCAAGCACCGCCGACATGCTCAGCCAGAACTCGGTGCGACGTACCCTCCACAGCCACACCACCTCTCTGATGTCGAAGAGGGTGAATGCTGCCGCGATCACGATGGCGGCCAGAGATGCCGTCGGCATATTGGCGGTGAGATCGTTGGCGGCGACCAGCAGTATCACGATGGCCACCGCCCCAACGATCGCCGCCGCGGCCACCACGGTCCGCGGGCCGAGCGGCTCGTCCGCGAGCGCCCAGCCGAGCAGTAACGCGACGACGGGATTCACGTACGCGTACGTTGAGGCGAGCGCGGGCGGCGTGGTGCGCACGAGCCACACGTAGGCGCTGAACGCGAGGAGCGTGCCGAACGCGATCAGGTACAGGAGGGCCAGTATCGACGACCAGGTCACGCTCGATAGGCGGAGCGTGAGGAGCTCACCCGCGGCCGCCGAGAGCACCAGCAGCATCCCGCCGCCCGCCAGCATGCTCACGCCGAGGTCGATCAGGGCGGAATTGGCCCTTGGCGCTCGCGACGCATAGAGAGAGCCCAGCGCCCATGAGCCGGCGGCGACGACGAGGATCGCGGCCCCACCCCAAGGGACGACCACACCCGTCGCGACGGGAAGGACGAGCAACAGCACGCCGCCGAACCCGGCAGCCACGCCGACCAGCACGCCCACGGCGGGCCGCTCGCTCCATACCAGCCAGAGAAGCAGCACGATCATGAGTGGCTCCACGGCGACCAGCAGGGCCGTGAGGCCGGAGGGCACCCACTGCTCGGCCCAAACCACCATCCCGTTGCCGCCGACGACCAGCAGGAGCCCGACCACCGCCCCCGTGCGCAGCTCTCTCGGCCCCGGTGCGGAGTGTCCGCTCAACCGACCCCAGCCGTAGAGGAGACACCCGGCCACCAGAAACCGGACCGATGCCATTAGGAGCGGCGGTATGGACTCGATGGCAATCCGAATGGCGAGGTACGTGGACCCCCAGATCAGGTAGACCGCTGCGAAG
>JBFGRR010000227.1:0-3196 GCA_041567215.1 Acidimicrobiia bacterium
CTCGGTCCGGCCAACGTCCGCAGGGCGATCAGCGAGGCACGGCCCTGGGGGGTGGATGCCTCCAGCCGCCTAGAGTCGTCCCCCGGCGTCAAGGACCCGTCACTGATCCGGGCCTTCGTCAGGGAGGCCAAGTGAGCACCGACAAACCGCTTTCACGCCCCGACGAGCGGGGTCGCTTCGGGGAGTACGGCGGTGCTTTCGCGCCGGAGACACTCATGCCTGCTCTCGAGGAACTGGAGCGGGAGTTCGAGGCCGCCTGGGCCGATCCCGGATTCGTCGGCGACTACACGGCAATGCTCCGGGACTTCGTCGGCAGGCCCACTCCGCTGCAGGAAGCCCACCGGCTCTCGGAGGCGCTGGGAGTGCGGATCCTCCTCAAACGCGAGGACCTCGCTCACACGGGTGCCCACAAGATCAACAACGCCGTCGGCCAGGGCCTGCTGGCCAGGCGTATGGGCAAGCCGAGGGTGATAGCCGAGACCGGGGCCGGCCAGCACGGGGTGGCGACCGCCACCGCGGCTGCGGCACTAGGACTCGAATGTGCCGTCTACATGGGTGTTGTCGACATCGAGCGTCAAGCCCTCAACGTGTTGCGGATGGAGATACTCGGCGCGGAGGTGATCCCGGTGAGCACCGGCGCAGGAACCCTCAAGGACGCCGTATCGGAGGCGATGCGGGACTGGGTTCGCAGCGTGGAGAGCACCCACTACATCATCGGCTCGGTGGTGGGGCCGCACCCCTTCCCCTGGATGGTTCGCGAGTTCCAGAAGGTGATAGGAGAAGAGGTTCTCGATCAACTCGGTGGGCAGTTGCCCGACCTCGTGGTCGCTTGTGTGGGCGGGGGGTCCAATGCGATCGGGATCTTCCATCCGCTCGCTGGTATCGGAATCGACCTGGTCGGGATCGAAGCCGGAGGAGAAGGAATAGAGACCGGACGCCATGGCGCGTCGATCGGACAGGGGTCACCGGGAGTGCTCCACGGCACCCGCACCTACATGCTCCAGGACGAAGAGGGACAGGTCCTCGAGGCCCACTCGATCTCGGCAGGGCTCGACTATCCGGGTGTCGGACCGGAGCACGCCTTCTACAAGGACGCAGGTCTGGCGCGCTACGAGTCGGTCACCGATGCGGAGTCGCTGCGCGGGGTCGAGTTGCTTGCACGGTCCGAGGGAATCATCCCGGCGCTCGAATCGGCGCACGCCATCGCCTGGCTCGAGCGTGAGGCCGGCCACCTCGCCGGCAAGACCATCGTCGTCAACCTCTCGGGCCGCGGCGACAAGGACGTCCAGCAGATCGGTCGACACCGCTGATGCTCAGGGAGATGTTCACAGCTGCCCGGGCCGAGGGCAGGGCGGTCTTCCTGCCTTTCATGACCGCCGGCCTGCCGACGCCCGCTGCCTCACCCGCCATGTTCCAGGCTCTCGCCGCAGGGGGCGCCGACGGCTTCGAAGTGGGTATCCCGTACTCGGACCCCCTGATGGATGGGCCGACCATCCAGCGGGGGAGCGACGTTGCCCTGGCGGCCGGCGCCGGCTTCGACGTGAGCCTCGGCCTCTTGAAGACGGTCGTCGAGCAGACCGGAAGGCCATCACTGGCGATGACCTACGCCAACCCCGTCTTCCGGCGCGGGCCCGACTGGTTCTGCGGCGCCCTCGCCGACGCCGGTGCCGCCGGCGTCATCGTCCCGGACATGCCCGTCGAGGAGTCAGGTTCATTGCGGCAGGCGGCGTCGCGACATGGCATCGGTGTGGTCCTCTTCGTGGCGCCCACTTCTGATCGGTCCAGGATCGAGGCGGTTGCGGCATGCGAACCGGCGTTCATATACGCCGTCGCCGAAATGGGCGTCACCGGCGAACGGACCGGGAGTGGTGCGAACGTCGGCGAACTCGCAGAGCGGATCCGTGAGGCGACCGATGCCCCGGTGGTCTTCGGTGTGGGGATCTCGACTCCAGCACAGGTGAGAGCGGCCGTGTCGGCAGGTGCCGACGGGGTGATAGTCGGTTCGGCGATGGTGCGGAGGGTCCTCGAGGCTCACGACCCGGCAGAGGCGGCGTCGGCACTCACGAGTGCGACTGCCGAGATCGTGGCGGTCCTGAAGCGCTGACCGAGCGAGAATCCCCCGACCTCCCATCCCCGCTCATAGCAACGGCCGCCGTGCATTACGACCTGCATCCTCCGCCGGGGAGTGGGGGAGTGGGGGATGCGGCAAAGGACCGGTCGGGCACAGCGGCCGCTGCAGGTTCGACACTACTTATGAGTCGATCGAACTATGCGGTTTTGTGCCGGAGGCGGGACTCGAACCCGCACGCCCTTGCGGACAATGGATTTTGAGTCCATCGCGTCTGCCATTCCGCCACTCCGGCCGGGATCGAGATTGTAGAGACGCTCGTAGGGCGTACGATCCGATGCATGGGACGACTCGAGACGAAGCTCTTCGAGATCAACGACGCTCTGGAAGCGCTGGCCGAGGAGGAGCGTCTCGTGGAGGCCGAACTCACCCACCACCGCCACATCCACGACGACGCTCTCCGAGATGCCGCGGTCTCGGGATGGCAGTCGGACCGCATGGAGGCCGCATCGACAGGCGCGGATGTCGCCAGGTTCGAGAGACGCCTTCGGGAGATCGCCCGCAAGCGCGAAAAGCTGCAAGGCAGGCAGCGGCGGTTGATGGACCGTCTCGGCTGATGCTCGGGCGTCGATCCGTATAGTCGGCGCCCATGCCCACGCTCGCCCTCCTCGACGGCCACTCGATCGCCTATCGAGCCTTCTTCGCTCTGCCAGAGGACCTCGCCACCTCCTCGGGTCAGGTGACGAACGCCGTCTACGGATTCACACGGATGCTCATCAAACTTCTCGGCGATCACCATCCCGACGGTCTCGTGGTGGCGTGGGACGTCTCCCGCCAGACCTTCCGGTCCGAGGCCTATCCCGAATACAAGGCGCAACGCAAGGCCTCACCAGACAACTTCAAGTCGCAACTGCCGCTGATCAGGAAGGTCCTCGACGCACTCGGCGTCGCCCAACTCGAGCGTGAGGGATACGAGGCCGACGACGTCGTGGCCTCGGTGGCGCGTCTGGCCGTCGCCGAGGGATGGGACGTGATCGTGGTCACGGGCGACCGTGACGCCTTCCAACTGGTGGATGAGAACGTCAAGGTGCTCTACACCCGCCGGGGCATCTCCGACACGGTGCTCGC
>JBFGRR010000228.1:0-3152 GCA_041567215.1 Acidimicrobiia bacterium
AGGAGGAAGTCGGTGGTGTCGGCCGCGAACGTCGATGAACCGAGGAGGCCACGCATGTTGACCGGCCATTTCGAAGGATCGGTCTTCGAGAGGAGCTCGGAGACGAGCGCCACCTGCTCGGGGCCGGTGAGGAGATTGGGTGGCCGGCCCGCCGTCTCCAGCAGCCGGGCCGCGAAGCTGTGGAAGGTGGAAGAGGCGATGGCCGTTATCGACCGGTCCACGCCACCGGCAATGCGCCTGCGAAGATCGGCCGCCGCACGACGCGAAAAGGTGAGCACTGCCACCTCGTCGGCTCTGTCGACCACCTCCCGGATCAGGTGGGTGGCGCGACGGACCAGGAATTCGGTCTTACCTGCGCCGGGACCGGCGACCACGATCTGGGGACCGTCGACTGCGGCCAGGGCTTCACCCCAGTGCTCGGGGTCGATCCGCCACTCGGCCGGCGCAGTCATGCCGCCATGGTGGGCAGTGAGCAGGGGCACTCGTCGACGGGCCCCGAGAACGAGACCTCGCCGATCAGGCCCGCGGACAGGAGGTTCTCGAGCGCGTTGATGAATTCGTCTTGCATACGGGCAACGTACGGCACCGGTGTGACAGATCTCACCCGGCGGCGAGTTCCAGTTCTTCCGACCAGGCCGGGCATTGATCCTGGAATGAACACCATGAGCACAACTTGCCGGGTCGGGGAGGAAACCGGTCCTGGTCGATCGCCGCATCGATCGCCCGCCACAACGCGTTGAGCTGACGCTCCATGGCGTCGAGCTGGGCGTCGTCGACGGGGAGTCGGTACAGGGTGGGCCCATTCAGGTAGAGGAGGCGGAGCTCCCGGGGGGTCTCCCCGGTGCGCTTCCTCATCAGCAGCGCGTAGATCTTCAGCGCGAAGAAAGCCGAGTTGGCGTACCGCTCCGGCGGGGCTTTGCCGGTCTTGTAGTCGGTGATGATCAGCGCCCCGTCATCGGAGCGGTCGATGCGGTCGAGGATCCCCCGGATCGTCATGTCGCCGAGACTCTCGGTCATGTCGAGTTCCCGGTCGAGCGGCTCGACCCGGGCGGGGTTCTCGATGGCGAAGTAGTTGGCCAGCAGGGTCATGCTCTCCAATCCCCACGAGCGCTCGTCGTCGATGCTCTCGAACAGCTCGGCATACTCCTCGGTTCCCCGCAACTCCGACCAGGACTCCCGAAACAGGTCGTAGAGCCGCTGAGGAGAGCGCTCGGGTGCCGGTAGGTCGTAGAGCCGCTGCAGGGCGAGGTGGGCGGTGGTTCCCCGGGCCTGGTAGATGGTGGTGGGTTCGGGAAGCCTGTCCACGGCCCGAAACTTGAACAGCTGCGGACAGGTCTTGAAGTCGCCTGCTCGGCTGGGGGACAGGGTCTCGAGGGCCATGCGGACACTATAAGGGCGGCTAATGACACAAATGGGATTCGGTCGCGAAAACCCGGCTCGGGTCGCGAAAAGTGGACAGCCCCTGGGCTTGACGCGAGAGCCCGGGACCCGTAACTTGCCCATTGCCGGTTTGGAGGTGACTCCGGATCGGACCGGAGAGACCGAGAGGCCTCTTCGGTGGCCGGAAGGAGAACGGACCCCCGGGTTCGGAGTTCGACCGGCCGGGAGCCCCGAGAGGGTGAGGCGCAAGCCGAAGTTTCTCGGGGCTTTCCTCATGTTGGAGCAACCTCCTCGACCTTCCCCCGAAAAGGCGGCCCCGACCAGGTCGATTGGCCAGTCTCGACTTCGCGAAATCTCTTCAGCCGATCGCGAAAACCGGATTGTCGAAACGGACTCAGCGCCTCCGACATGGTCTATCGTGCCCACGTCGCTGATAGGGGAAACCCAATCGGTGGCCAAGCCGGAGGGAAGCCGGAAACGGCGCCTCCCCCGGTCCTCCGCAGACCTCGCAAGAGGTCCGGGTCGAAAGACCCGGGGCGGGCCTCGGCCCTCGGGCCGGACCCAAGCTTCGGAGGTACCGACCGGTAACCGGAAACGGCCAAGGTCGGGTGGCTCGGCAACGAGTCACAGCCTCGAAAGAGGCGGTGAGTCCGGCGGCGTCGAAAGACGACGGAAGGACTTGCCGGCGACCCTCGGGTCGCACCGGCGGCGAGCCTGTAAAAGGGCGAACCGTCTGACACCCTCGGGTGTCACCCTCCCGCAGGGGTCGAGCTTTCGGGCCCGGTTCCTGCAGGGGTCCGAGAACCCCGAGAGGGCGGAGGCTTCGGCCGAAGCTCCCTCGGGGTTTCTCGCGTCCGGGCCGTTCGGTCGAGGCCCGACGGAGTAGCCTCGCATCGTGAAGTACCCAAAACGCCTTCTCAGCACCGACGAAGAGGTCGTCAAACAGTTCCGGCCCCATTGGCAGGTGCTCATCGCACCGGTGGCGACGACGCTGGTGCTGGCGGCCGGTGTCGTGTACGTGTTCGTTTCGCTCGAAACCAACGTCGCCTGGCTGGTCACCGCCCTCATCGTGGTGGTCTGGTTGCTACTCAACACTCACCGTCTGTTGACCTGGCTGACGACCCAGTACGTCATCACCAACGAGAGGGTCGTGTTCAGGGCGGGGATACTCGCGAGGCGCGGCAAGGAGATCCCGCTCGAGGTGATCAACGACGTGGCTTTCTCGCAGACGATCCTCGAGCGCATCTTGCGCTCCGGCGACCTGCTCATCGAGTCGGCCGGCGAGCTCGGCCAGAGCCGGTACTCGGACATCCCCCACCCGGAGGTCATGCAGTCGCTCATCTACACCCTCCGAGAGGCTCGCATCCTGGCGTTGCGCGGAGTCGGTGGGGGCTCGGTGGCGACGGAGATCGAGGCCCTCTCAGACCTCAAGGATCGAGGGATCATCACGGCGGAGCAGTTCGAGCTGAGAAAGAAGAAACTGCTCGACGGCGACTGAACACGTTTCCCCGAAAGACCGCTTGGCTCTTGACACCTCTCTTTGGGATAGGCGTCGTAGGATGGGGTGACGAGGTGAGAAGTGTTCGAGTGTGTTGTAGGGATCGATCGCTTCGACGGGATAACCTCTGCCGTTGAGGAGTCCAAGCTGGGCGAATTCGCCGATGAGGCCGAAGCGGTGGAAGTGGCGCGTGCGCACCGGGCAGCATATGAACCTGTGGGCGAGTCTGAATACGCCTGGTGGTTGGTTCGTCGATCCGGTGACATGATGGCCA
>JBFGRR010000229.1:0-3144 GCA_041567215.1 Acidimicrobiia bacterium
CGGGACATCCCACTGATCCCGATCCTCCTGTCGGCCTTCGCCGGCGCAGCCGCCGGTCACCTGCTCGGAGGAGCGGGGTTTGGCCTGGCGATGCTGGTGGCGATCCTCGCCACCCTCGGATGGGGCGTTGCCTCCGACAACTCGAGACTTCTCTCGGTTCTGGCCCCGGCCGCTGTGGCATCGGTGGTGGCCGCAGGCGCAACGGCCAGCCTGGTTTTGAGCCGCATGAGTTTCGACCCCGGGACCCGGACGGTGGGAGTGTTCCTGGCCGTGATACTGGCGGCGACCGTCATCGCCGCCGCCACGGAAGGCGCAGTCCGGCTGCCGTTCGGCGATCCCTTCAGTGCCACGGTCGTCGTGGCGGTGATCGTCGCGGTGGTCATGGCCGCGATCTGGGACCTGGACATGGTCGTCTTCTTGATCAGCGGCCTGGTGCTCGCAGCCGGGCTGGTTGCCGGCCGCGGGCTCGGCTCGCTGTTGCGAACCCACGAGGTCGTGCTGTTGGAGACCGGACCCGGGGCTCTGTCGGCGCTGGATGGGGCCATCCTCGCCGCAGGCCTGTATTACCCGATCCTCCTGCTGGTCGCCTAGACCAGGATCGTCCCCCACGGCGCCACGCGCTGGTTGAACGGATCGGACACCCAGTAGCGAAGAACCGAACCAAGCGCCCCTCCGATGGCCACCCACAAGACCGTGATCACGGCGGGGGAGCGTAACCGCCATCTTCAGACAAACCCGCCTCCGGGCTAGCCTGCCAGGGCCGATGTCCTCGCGACTCCTTCGCAGCCTCTCCGCATTTGCTTTCCTGGTGGCCACGGTCTCCGTGACCACCCAGACGCCCGCGTTCGGTGTCACCAAGGGTGAGGTGGACAAGGCCTGTGCCAGCTCCCAAGCCCAGTACGACATCTACGTGGCGGCCCGGACCGAATTCGAGGCTGCCGCACTCGCCTACGAGGCGACACTGAACGAGATCGCCGCCGTCGAATACAAGCGCGACCGCCTCGCTCAGATAGTGGCGAACCGTCAGGGGGAGATCGAGGATGTGCAGCGCCGCATCGAGCAGCAGGCGATCGAGCTCTACATGCAGGGGGGCATGGTGGACGCAGGAGTGATGTTCGTGGTTGGTTCGGTTGACCAACTCATCACCGCCACCGAGTTCCTCCAGTCCTCCGCCGAAGGCGAGCTCGGCTCACTCGACGACATGCTCGCCCTTCGTGCCGACCTGGGCCGTTTCGAAGGCGAACTCGTCGATCTGGATGCCCAGCTTCGGGAAGTCGAGGCCGAGCGGCTGGAAATCATGAACCAGCGGACCGCGGCGGCAGAGACCGAACGCGCAGCCTGGGACAAGCTGTCCGGCCAGTGCCGGACGCTTCGTCTCAAGTACGAGCAGGAGCAGGCCGTGATCCGCGCCCGGGCCGCGGCCCGCGCCTCCGGTGGCGGCTCGGGGGTGGGCGCCATCGCAGGCTTCCGCTGCCCGTTCCCCGGATCGTCGTTCATCGACACGTGGGGATACCCGAGGTCGGGCGGGAGGAGCCACAAGGGCACCGACATGTTCGGTGGATGGAACGCCCCCTTGATCGCCTCGTCGTCGGGGACCGTCTACCTGTCGAGCAGCAGCCTGGGCGGCAAGTCCGTCTGGCTGATCGCCGACAACGGATACGCCTACTACTACGCCCACCTCAGCAGCTTCAACGTGTCCAGCGGGACCCGTGTGGGCGCCGGCGACGTCGTCGGCTACAACGGTGACTCGGGCAACGCCCGCGGAGGCGCCCCCCACCTCCACTTCGAGATCCATCCCGGCGGCAGGGGAGCGAGGGCAGTCAATCCCTACCCCACCGTCGCCGCCGCGTGCCGGTAACCTGTAGACCATGTCCGGACAGCGTCGCATCGACCAGATCCTCAGCCCCGAGTTCGTCGAGGGGCTGGATGAGCTCGATGTCGAGGAGCTGCGGGCGCGCAGACGCCTGGCCCGCGAGGTCGAGAACGAGCTCTCCTATTACCGGCGCATGCTTCACGGGCGTCTCGATCTGCTGAGGTTCGAGCTCAAACGGAGACGGGGCGAGGAAACCCGAACGCTCATCGAGGCATTGCCCGAGATCCTCTCCGGCGAGGTCTGGGCCGCGAGCAGTCACGGCCGTGCCTTCGCCACCGATCTGCCGCCCATCCCCGAGGTGGCCAAGCGCGAGATCGACCGGGTTCTCGGAGACGACCTACTCACCCGCCTCGACACGATCGACGAGTCGAGTGTCGACGCGGCCATCGAAGCAATCGAGACGGTCGAGGCCGAGATCTCGGCGGAGCGTCATCGCGTGCAGCAAGTCGAGGACGTCGTCGTCGAGGCATTCAGCCGGCGGCTGGCGACCGACTCCGTGGATTCAGTCGACGCCTGAGCCGTGCTCGTCGAAGTCCTTCGCTCGGGCATGCCCGAGGCAGTCCATCAGGTGTGCGTCGTGGCTGTGGACACAGAAGGGTCGTCGCTGCTGTCGTCGGGTGAGACCACCCGGCCTTTCTATTACAGGAGTGCCGCCAAGCCGTTTCAGGCAGCCGTTTCCCAGGCCCTCGGAGCGGCTCTGCCGCCCGAACACCTGGCTGTCGCCTGCGCTTCCCACGACGGCGATCCCGCCCACATAGCCATCGCCGAGGCGATCCTCGCCGGGGCAGGTCTCGACGAGTCTGCACTCCGCTGCCCACCCGATTGGCCGCTCGGCACGAGGGCGAAGCAGCGGGTCTGGACCGGGGGTCACGCCACTCCCCGGCGCATCTGGCACAACTGCTCGGGCAAACACGCGGCCATGCTGAAAGCGTGTGTGGTCCAGGGCTGGGACACGGACGGATACCTGCTCCCCGAACACCCGTTGCAGAGGGAGATCGCCACTCTGATGGTGGAGGTCTCCGGCCGGCATGTGCTTCCCAGCGGTACCGATGGATGTGGCGCCCCGGTGTTCCGCACCACGGCCGAGTCCATGGCCGGGGCCTTTCTCGGCCTGGCGATCGACGATCGCTTCGCCGAGGTGCGGGCCGCAATGTCCCGCTACCCGGCACTCGTCTCGGGAGTGGGAAACGACGACGCCCTGGTGGCGACCTGGCTCGGGGGTGCAGCCAAACGCGGGGCCGAAGGCTGCATGGGCGTTGCTTTGCCTGGCC
>JBFGRR010000230.1:0-3137 GCA_041567215.1 Acidimicrobiia bacterium
AGCGCCGACAACCGCTGCTCGAGACTCCCCTCAGGGAGCGGGGTGAGCTTGTTGAACAGGGGGAGGATGAGGACCGGGGCCAGCACCGTCACCACGAGCTGGAATCCCATCATCGCCGCCCACGCCCACAACCACCATGCCGGTCCCGCCCAGCCGACGATCGCAAGGATCAGCACCAGCAGCGGGTAGCCGAGAACCAATGACAGCAAGATCCTCTTGACGAGGTCGAGCCACCATGTCCGCTGCGTGCTGGTGTTGAACCCGTATCGCTCCTCCAATCGGAACTGTGCGAACCAACCGAGTGGCAGACCCAGGAGCGACATCACCAGCACGGTCGCAAAGAGGAAGACGGCCATCGCCCACGCGCCGGAGCCGACCCCTTCGAGTGTCGCTTCGTAGGCCCAAGGAAGCAGTCCGCTGAACAGCACCACGACCAGCAGGAGCGTGGAGTAGGTGACCGCGACCTGGCTGAAGCGGTTCCGGGCAAGCGTGTAGCCCACCGACTTCTCGTACGTCGGTTGATCGATGAAACCTGAGAACGCAGCCGGGATCGCATCCGCATGAGCCAGGACATGCCGGCGGTTGAGTTCCGACAGCCAAAGCGATCCGGCCCAGCGGGCCAAGATCAGCACCAACGCGATCCAACCGATCACGGCACGGGTCCCTTCTTCTGACGCGCGGAGACCGACCATAGGAGGCCTCCGGCGTGCGGATCCACACCAGGAGGCCACGGTCTGATATGAAGGTGCGATGGAAACGGTGTGGGTGCTCGGAGATCAGCTCAACCGCAGGATCGGTGCGTTGGCGGAGGCCCACCCGTCGACCCACCGGATCCTCCTCGTCGAGAGCCGCCAGCACCTCGAGCGCCGGCCCACCCATCGCCAGCGGCTTCATCTTGTCGTCACGGCGATGCGTCGCTTCGCAGGCGAGTTGCGGGAGGAGGGTTTCGAGGTGGACTTCCGCCAGAGCCCCGACATGGCGGGTGGACTCGCCGCCCACCGGGGGGAGCATGACGGGGCAGTCGTGGTCACGGAGCCCAACTCCCGTTCTGGTCGGCGCTTCATGGACCGTCACGGAGTTCGCCAGGTCGCGAGCGACCAGTTCCTCTGCCACCCATCGGATTTCGCCCGATGGGCCGACGGCCGCAAGGCACTGCGGATGGAGGATTTCTACCGCTGGCAACGAACGCGGCTCGGCTACCTGATGGACGGCGACGAGCCGGTCGGCGGCCGCTGGAACTACGACAGCGAGAACCGAGAGCCGCCACCGGGGGACGGGGGCGATTGGCCCACGCCTCCGACCACCCCTCTGGACGACATCGACCAGGAGGTCGTCGAGTCGTTGCCGGCCACAGCCTTCGGCGCCGACCCCACCGGAACCTGGGCAACCGATCGAGCCGGGGCACTCGAACGCATGCGGCACTTCGTGGACCGCGTCCTCCCTCTGTTCGGACCGCACGAGGACGCCATGCTCTCCGGCAACTGGCACCTCGCCCACAGCTTGCTCTCCCCGTATCTGAACCTCGGTCTGCTCACACCCAACGAGGTGTGCGACGCCGTGGAGGACGCCTACCGGAACGGGGGCGTCCCCATCAACAGCGCCGAGGGCTTCATACGTCAGGTGATCGGCTGGCGCGAATACGTCTGGGGTCTCTACTGGCTGTGGCCCGACCACGCGGCGACGAACCACCTCGGCAACGATCGAGACCTCCCGCCTGCGTTCACCGGGGCGGCGGCCACCCAGATGCGCTGCCTCACCATCACTCTCGCCGAACTCGACCGCCGGGCATGGGTCCATCATATCCCCCGTCTGATGGTCCTCTCCAGCCTGGCCAACCTCGCAGGGATCCATCCCCGGGCCGTGATGGAGTGGATGACGAGCACCTACATCGACGCGGCGGAGTGGGTGATGATCCCCAACGTCTTCGGGATGGGGATGTGGGCCGACGGCGGTCGCATGGCGACCAAGCCGTACGTCTCGGGCGGCGCGTACATCAACCGGATGAGCGATTACTGCGGGGACTGCCGGTTCGACCCCCGGAAGAGAACCAGTGATGACGCATGCCCGTTCACCAGCCTGTACTGGGACTTCCTGGCCCGACACGAGGCCGCCCTTCGCGGCAACCACCGGATGAGCAGGGCTCTGGCAGGCATGCGCAACCTGAAGGACCTGTCGGAGACTCGGCTCAGGGCCGCCCAGGTCATCGAGCAACTCGACGCCGGACTCCTGTGACAGGGCCCTAGAGGACCGTGTCGTCTCCCGCTGCGGTCACTGCAGCGGCAAACGCCTCGTGGGCGTTGTCGATCGTCACCGAGGTGCCGCCGTGGGTGAGTGTCGGAATCGGGAGACCTCGGCGGACCTCGAGCCTTCGCCACCACGCGTATCCCAGGAGCGGCACCGACAGGCCGGCCACCACCACCGACCAGGGTGCCGCTGCCCAGGCGGCCCCGATCAACAGCAGAAACGCGGCGATCATGACCAGAGTCCAGTTCATGCGGGCCCGCTGCAACCGCCGCCAGTGGCCCGAATCGACGGGCACCCGGCCCAAAAGGATGTCACGGGGCCGGCGCACGTCCACCGCGTCGAGGACACCGTCGAGGGCACCGGTGGCTCCCGAGCGTCTACGGGGCGGGGTGCGCAAGACGACGAACGCATCGGCCGGGTTGCCGGTGATCACACAGACCGCCGGCAACTCGCCATCCCGATAGGCCTCGAACGGCACCGTCACCTGCGCCACGGCGCGAGGTTACGCCACGAGGCCGTGTCCGAGCACTCGAGCAGACCCACGCCTACGCTGGCCCGATGGACGGCCAACTGCGGAAACTGACTGCGGGGATGCAGATAGTCCACGGAGGGAACCGGCTCACGACGGTCTCTCCCGAACTGGCTGATGCCTTCCGCGAGGGGGACCGGCTCGTGGTCGTGCAGGACACCGGGGACCTCCTGCACATCCCCTCCTCTGAATGGGAGGTGGCCGAAAGTGCGGTGTCGGCGGCACACTCGGCCTTCTCGGCCATGGGGACCGTCGATGACCAGCAGGTGACCTCCTTCTACGAGGCGTTCGCCGAGCGCTTGGCGCACGCCTCCACCTTCGAGCCGATCGCACAGGCGAACTCCGAGGACGTCGAGCGAGCCAG
>JBFGRR010000231.1:0-3116 GCA_041567215.1 Acidimicrobiia bacterium
CGCTGGAAGGCCATTCGGTCACAGTGGACGTGGGTGACCTCAAGGTGTGGGCCGACGCGGTCCGGCTCCGACAGATCCTCCGCAACCTGCTGACCAATGCAGGCCGCTACGGGGGGGATGTGGTCGAGATCCGGGGTCGGTCCGCAGGCGGGACCGCTCGCATCGAGGTCATCGATGATGGGCCCGGCATCCAGGAGGGGGAGTGGGAGGCCATCTTCGAGCCGTATCACGGCATGATCGCCGACCGGGGCCTTCCGGGATCGGTCGGTCTCGGGCTCACCGTCTCCCGGCAGCTTGCCCGTCTGATGGGCGGGGATCTGGTGTATCACCACGGCGAGGAGGGCAGCGTGTTCACCCTGACTCTCCCGGAGACCGATCCGGCGACGAATCCGGAGTAGGACCCTGGCAGTCGCTCGGTTTCCCTGACAAGCTGGTGCTGTGGGCACCTATTCGGCCACTTCGCACACCGCTGACATCCGGATCCTGGTGGAGGGCGGCGACCTCGAAGATGTGTTCGTCACCGCGACCAGGGCGATGTTCGAGCTGATGTTCGGCTCCGTCGGGGACCGGGCGCCCCATACCCGCCAGGTCGCAGCCAGCGGCGACTCCCACTCCGAACTGCTCTGGGACTGGCTCTCGACGGTGCTCGGATGGGCCGAGGCCGATGGTGCGGTGTACCAGCACGCAGAGGTCGAAGTTGGTGAGGCAGCTGTCGGGGTGGTCCGTGGCCCGGATTCGAAAGGGCTCGATTTGAACGGTCCATCGATAAAGGCGGTGACGCTCCATCAACTCGTGGTCGAGCCTGTCCACGGAGGCTGGCGGGCGGAGGTGATCTTCGATGTCTGAGCCAACCGAGATCTCACCGGGTGTCTGGGAACTCGAAAAGACCGGTGGAATGTCAGTCCCCGGCAGGGTGTACGCCACCCGTGCCCTCATCGAGGCAGCGCACCAGGATGAGGCGTTGCGTCAGGTCGTCAATGTCGCGCACTTGCCGGGGATAGTCGGCGCCTCGATGGCGATGCCGGATATTCACTGGGGATACGGCTTCCCGATAGGCGGCGTTGCCGCCACCGACGTCGACGCGGGCGGGGTCGTGTCGCCCGGCGGAGTCGGCTTCGACATCTGTTGCGGTGTTCGCCTGCTGGCCTCGAATCTCGATACGGCCGCCTTCCGGCAGCATGAGGACCGCTTGATGGATGGCCTTGCAGAAGTGATCCCCAGGGGAACCGGGGAGGGGGCGATCGCCCACTCCTCCCTGCTGCCCGGTGTCCTGGAGCGAGGGGCCAGGGCGGCGGTGGATGGAGGTTTCGGCAACGAGAGGGATCTGTCGAGGTGCGAAGAAGGGGGTCACTCCCGGGGCTCAGACCCATCGCTGCTCACCGATCTGGCGATCAAGCGGGGCTCCCGGCAGTTGGGTTCGTTGGGGTCCGGAAACCACTTCCTGGAGATACAGGAGGTTCAGGAAGTGCACGACGCACAAGCCGCGGAGGTCTTCGGGCTGCGGGTTGGGATGCTCTGCGTGATGATCCATTGCGGCTCCCGCGGCCTCGGCCACCAGACCTGCACCGATCACCTCAAGATCCTCGGACCGGCGATGTCCCGACATGGCATCTCGGTTCCCGACCGCCAGCTCGCATGCGTCCCGGTCCTGTCGTCCGAAGGAGAGCGCTACCTGGGGGCGATGGCAGCTGCCGCCAATTTCGCCTGGGCGAACCGTCACGTTCTCGCGGCTGCGGCCAGGGGCGCGTTCGCACGTGCGCTCCGTGTCTCCGAGGAGACGTTGGGAATGGACCTGGTCTACGACGTTGCTCACAACCTCGCCAAACTCGAAACTCACGTTGTAGGCGGGGTCGATCGCCGGCTCTGCGTCCACCGCAAAGGGGCGACTCGCGCTTTCGGGCCGGGACACCCGGACCTGCCCCCTGACCTGGCATCCGTCGGCCAGCCGGTCCTCGTCCCCGGTTCGATGGGCACGGCCTCCTGGGTGTTGCGAGGTGTTCTGGACAACCCGGCTTTCGGGTCGGCCGCGCACGGAGCGGGGCGAGTGATGAGCCGGAGGCAGGCTCTCAAGACGCGCAGCGGTGCACAGGTCCGCTCTGAACTCGAGCGCGACGGCATCTCGGTCCGGCCGGGAACCACCAGGCTCCTCAGCGAGGAAGCCCCGTACGCCTACAAGGACGTGGACTCCGTGGTGGAGGCCTGCCGGATCGCAGGCCTAGCTGCTCCGGTCGCCCGGCTGGTGCCTCTCGGCGTGGTCAAGGGCTGATCACAGCTCTTTGCCGGCAGGCAGGGCTGTAGCGTGGACTCGAAATGAAGAGCATCCACGAGAGTGAAGACCTCCAGGCAATCAGGGCCCAGATACGCCGCTTCGTCGAGGAGAAGGTCGTGCCCAACGCCGACCCCTGGGAGGAGTCCGGGCTGGTTCCCCGCGAGGTGCTGCTCGAGATGGGGAAGATCGGCTTCTTCGGGCTGAGGGCGCCAGAACGTTTTGGTGGTCTCGGAATGGGTGAACTCGCCTCCGTGGTTCTGGCCGAGGAGATGGGTCGGTCCACCTTTGGGGGTTTCGGGGCGACGGTGCTCGTCCACACCGACCTGGCGCAGCCCTACCTGCTCAACTACGGCACCCCTGAGCAACAGGACAAGTGGTTCCCGGGCATGATGTCCGGCGAGATCCTCGGTGCACTGGCGATCACCGAACCGGACGCGGGGTCTGATGTCGCCGCAATCCGGACGTCCGCCAAACGTGACGGTGACGGGTTCAGGCTCAACGGCACCAAGATGTTCATCTCCAACGGCGGCACGGCCGACCTGCTGTTCGTGGCCACCCGGACCAACCAGGAGGCCAAGGCGTCCCGTGGCATCACGATGTTTGCCGTCGAATCGGATCGCGATGGTTTCTCGGCCTCGCGGCACCTCGACAAACTGGGCTGGAGGAGTTCCAACACGGCGGAGCTCGTGTTCGACGACTGCTGGGTTCCCGAAGACAACGTCATCGGCGGGCTGGATCGGGGCTTCTACGCCATCATGAACAACTTCCAAAACGAGCGGCTCATCCTCGGCGCAGCCGCTCTCGGCGAGGCGGTCAAGGGCATCGAGTTGACGCTCGACTACGTGAA
>JBFGRR010000232.1:0-3110 GCA_041567215.1 Acidimicrobiia bacterium
GATTGTCGCATGATCGGGCCCGGCGGCATCAATTCGTGAACAAACGCGAAACACCGCGGGATTGGGAAAGACGAACGGATCACTCTGGGTTTCCCGAAGAGATCCGACACTGAGAGGAATAGATGGGATTCATGAAGAGGCACATGCGCCTCGTAATCGCCGTGACCCTGGCACTGGCTGCCGTGGGATTCCTGGCCTTCCGCCCTGACAAGCTGATCGTCGATGATGCGGTGAGCGAGACCCTCGAAGAGGCGTTCGTCACCGACCAGAGCACGACGGTCCCTCCGCCACGAGACCAGCCGACGACCATCGCGCCGGAGACGACCGTCCCCGCGCCGGGCACCACCCTCCCCCAACCCGAGGGGCCCGTCACCATCAACGCTGGCTCGTTCTATGGAATCGACCATTCGGCAAGCGGAACCGCCACCGTCTACCGCCAGGGTGACCGGTACGTCCTCAGATTCGAGGACGACACCGACATCCAGAACGGACCCGACCTGTTCGTCTGGCTCCTCCCGGCCGACGACTACACAGGCTCCGCCACCACCGGCTATCTCGATCTCGGCAAGTTGAAGGGCAACGTGGGCGGCCAGAACTACGAACTGCCGCCTGAATTCGACCCCGAGGTCCACCGTACGGTCCTCATCTGGTGCCTTCGTTTCCGCGTTCCTTTTGCGGCGGCTCCTCTCGGCTGATCCGACGGAAGCAATCGTTCAACCCCCCGAGGCATCCGACCGATCACAATGGGGTTGCCCATTGGAACACGCGTGTCCGACGACTCACCACAACCGAACCCGCTCACAGCCTTCCCACGACGCTGGTTGCTGGCCGTGGTACCGGCGTTCCTCGCCTCCATCGCTCTCATCGCCACTGCGGCCATCTCGGCGGAAACAGGGATACTCGCCACGGGCTTGATCGGTATGGCGGCCACCGCCGTGACTGCACGCCAGCTGCGACGCCGGCACTCCCGGCCCTCGGTCGTCATGTGGACGTGGCTCGTTGCACTGATGGCGGCGATCCCGCTGCTACCGCCCATCGCCCTGAGTGCAGTGGCCGTCCCGCTGACCACGGCAGTCACGATCGCCGGGCTACTGCTCAGGGGGCGAGACACCACCCTGGTCATCGCCGGCGGGTTGGCGGTGCTCAGCTGGCAGTTCATCTGGCTCGTCGTCGGCGGTGCGACCCCAACCGAGCTCGCGGTGGGCGGGGTTCTCGTCATCGGTTCCCTGTCGGCCGGTCTGGTCATCACGCGTATCGCCCGCGACGCGCTCGAGCGCGGCGCGTCGAGATACGAGAGTCTCTTCAACGAGGTCCCGGCTGGTCTCTACCGTTCCGATCCGGAGGGCCGGATCCTCGCCGCCAACCGGAGCCTTGCCGAGATGCTGGGCTTCGAGGACGTTCAGTCCCTTCTCGAAGTCAATGCCAAGGATCTCTACTTCGACCCTTCAGATCGTGACGACGCGATCCTGTCGATCGAAACGGGAGAACACCAGGACATCCTCCTTCGCCTCCGCCGTCGGGACGGCGCGGAGATCTGGGTACGCGAGACCGCCCGCACCATCTTCGACGACTCGGGAGGGGTGATCGGATACGAAGGCGTGATGGAGGACGTCACTCAGACGACCAACGCCGAAAGGAGCGCGGCGCTGGCGGAGGAGCGATTCACGGTTGCCTTCGAGGCGGCTCCCATCGGCATGGCGCTGGTAGACCCACGCGGCAACCTCCAGCGCGTCAACAACGCCTTCTGCGAGCTGTTGGGGCGCCCGCGAGAGGATCTGACCGGACTCAACTGGAGATCCTTCACACCTCCGGAAGACGAGGCAGCCAGCGCCGAGCCCGTCAGGCGGCTCGAACCAGGCGAGAGCCTGGAATACGAGCGGCGTTACTTCCACGCCTCGGGCGAGATCCGGTGGGGACGCGTGAGCATGTCGATGTTCGAGGAGGGCAAAGCGGGAGAGCGACGTCTGGTCGTGCAACTCGCCGACATCACAGCTCAAAAGGAGCTGCAGGAACACCTCGAGCAGCTCGTCCGGTCCAAGGACGAGTTCGTCGCCAGCGTTTCCCACGAGCTCCGCACGCCTCTGACCGCCGTGGTGGGATTGACGCGGGAGTTGGCCGACAGTCGGATCTCGTTCAGCGAGGACGAGGCCGAGGAACTGATCCAGCTTGTGGCCGACCAGAGCGCCGACGTCGCCCACATCGTCGAAGATCTCCTGGTGGCCGCGCGAGCCGATCTCGGCGGACTGGAGGTCACGCGACAGGATGTGAACCTGACCACAGAGGCAGACCAGGCACTCCGCGAGTGCCACCATCTGCGTGGATCCAAGTCCGTGACACTCGAGCGGCCCGACCGGCCGGTCATCGCCATGGCCGATCGGGCCCGCTTGCGTCAGATCGTGCGAAACCTCCTCACCAACGCCTTCCGTTATGGAGGCTCGCAGGTGAGCCTGGCGGTCTCTGCGGAGAACGGATCCGCCCACCTCTCTGTCACCGACGACGGAAGTGGACTCTCGCCCGACGAGTGGGAGCGCATCTTCGAGCCGTACTACCGGGCCCACTCGCGTGGCACCGTCACCGGGTCCATCGGTCTCGGACTGAGCGTCTCGAAGCGCCTAGCCGAAGCAATGAATGGGTCCCTCAGCTACCGCTTCGAGAACGGTCTCTCGGTCTTCGAACTCGCCCTTCCGTCGGCCGAATAGCCGGCGCCCGGCAGGTCAACCGCCGAACGCCGCCTCGAAGCCTGCAGTCAACTCGGGTGTCGCCTCACCGCTGAAGCCGCAGTAGTTGACGACTCCCTCGGTGGCCGAGATCAGATAGCTGCTTCCCACCTGGAAGGTGATTCCGTCGATGAGAGCCTCGAGGCCCGGCGGCGCCACCAGGACGACCTCGGCGGCATCTCCACCCTTGAACCACCGATCGACGCTGAGGGTCACCCGATCGCCGTCGACGGCGGTCGTGGTGCCTTCGAATGCCAGCGGCATCTCGGCGAGAATGGCGGGGTCGAATACGAGGCACGAAGCCATCGCATCGCCGGCGCCTGCGGACAACTCCAGCGGGGGTGCGGAGTCGGCCGTCGATGAGCAGGCTGCGGCCACCATCGCCAGGGCTGC
>JBFGRR010000233.1:0-3110 GCA_041567215.1 Acidimicrobiia bacterium
CCGGTCTGCCAAGATCGCCTGATGCTCCACGAGAAGACGCGGCGCCTTGCCGCCGGTCCCAACTTCGCCGTGCTGGCCACGCTCCTGCCGGACGGGGCCATCCAGAGCCACGTGATGTGGGTGGATTGCGACGAGGAGCATCTGTATCTCAACACCGAGGTTCACAGGCGCAAGTTCGCCAACCTCCAGAGTGACCCCAGGGTGACGGTGACCATCCTCGACAGGAACGACCCCTACTCGTTCGTCGAGGTGAGGGGCCGTTTGGTCGGGACGGTCCTCGGGCCGGAGGCCCGGGCCCACATCGACAAGCTGTCCATGAAGTACCTCGGCCGGCCCTACTCCAGTCGCATCCAGTCCGAGCGAGTGATCCTCGAGATCGCTGCGGACCGGGAGGTGATCCACTGATGGGGTTCGTCGTGTCGGAGACGCCCGACTGGGCGCACCGGCGAGCAGTGCCCGACTTGGCTCAACCTCACTCGGCCGCCGTTCGGCTCTCCTCGATGCTCACCTGATCGCCCACCCGGAGCGTCCCTCCCCGGATCACCCTGGCCGAGACCCCGGCGCGGTCGATGAGCGCCAGGCGTGCGCCCGTTCCAACCGACGTCTCCATGGTCTCGCAAGGAGCACAGTCCCTTCGCACCTCGAGCACCACATCCCCGATGATGAGCCTCGTACCGGGACGGCGGGGAAGGCCGGGAACATCCACCGTCAGGTTGCGGCGCGTCGACCCCGGGCTGATCGAACCGATCCCGAGCGCCGATGCAGCCTGGTCCAACTCACCGGTGCAGACCACGGTGACCTGCCGCTCCCTGCCGAAGTTCCTATCGCCACTCAAGCCCGATCCCGCCACCGCCTCCACCGTCTCGAGTGAGGTGACCGGCGCGCCATGGACGGGAGCGATGTGGATGTGGGTGAGCACAGGGTCGAATCTAGACGCTCGATGCGCCGATTACCCTCGATGAAATCCCGAAACCTTGGAGCTAACGACATGGCCACCCCGCACATTTCCGCCGAACCCGGGGAATTCGCCGAGGCGATCCTGCTGCCCGGCGATCCACTCCGAGCCCGGCACATCGCCGAGACCTTCTTCGACGACTGTCGAGGGGTCACCGCCGTTCGGAACATGCTCGGCTTCACGGGCACCCACCGGGGCATGCCCGTTTCGGTGATGGGCACGGGTATGGGGATTCCCTCCGCCTCGATCTACATCACCGAACTGATCGACACCTACGGCGTCCAACGGCTGGTGCGAGTGGGCTCCTGCGGGGGTATCTCCGAGGACATCAGGCTCCGCGACGTGATCGTCGCCACCGGGGCCTCCACCGATTCCAACGTCAATCGTGCCCGATACAACGGCTGGGACTTCGCCGCCACCGCAGACTTCGAGCTGGCGCGCTCAGCGGTGGACGCCGCCCGGGAACTGGGCGTGCCGGTCAGGACCGGTGTCGTCCACTCGTCCGACCTCTTCTACAACCCGGCCAAGGACCCGTTTGGCGTCATGGACCGTATGGGTGTGCTCGCCGTGGAGATGGAGGCCGCCGGCCTATACGGAGCGGCCGCCGAACGGGGAGCACGGGCGCTCACCGTCGCCACGGTCTCGGACCATGTGGTCACCGGGGCGTCCACGACTGCGGAGGAACGCGAGAAGACCTTCGACGACATGGTGCGCATCGCTCTCGAGGCACTGCATCGAGACGCCGCCTGAGCCCAGCCGGTCTGTTCTCGTCGTCTAGAACCGCCAGGGCTCGACGGGTTCGAATCGCGCCTGGAAGAACCGGAGATCCTCGGGCTCATAGGTGAACCGGAGGCCGGAGATGTCCTCACGCCGCTCGTAGACCTCCATCACCGACTCGGCGACCACATCCATGTGGGCCTGTGTGTAGACGCGCCGGGGGATGGTCAACCGCACCAACTCGAGCTTCGGATACTTGTGGTCGCCCGTCGAGTGGTCACGGCCGGCCGAGACCACGCCGCGTTCCATGGAGCGGACCCCGCTGTCCAGGTAGAGGGCGGCCGCCAGCGCCTGAGCGGGGAACTCGCCGTGAGGGATGTGGGCGAGGATCGACCGGGCGTCCAGGTATACGGCATGGCCACCGATCGGCTTCACCACCGGTATCCCCGCCTTGATCAGGTTCTCGCCTAGATACTCGACCTGGCCGACCCGCGCCGCCACGTGGTCGTCGGTGGCGACCATCTCGCGGATCCCCATTGCCAGGGCTTCCATGTCCCGGCCCGACATACCCCCGTAGGTGTGGAGACCCTCGAAGGCGACCAGCAGGGCCCGGGCCTTCAAGGCGAGGTCGGGATCCCTGAGGGCGAGGAACCCGCCGATGTTGACCAGGTTGTCCTTCTTGGAAGAGACCGTGGCGCCGTCCGAGTACGAGCAGATCTCGCGGAGGATCTCCGCCACCGACGCGTCTTCGAAACCTGCCTCTCGCTGCTTGATGAACCAGGCGTTCTCCACGGCACGGGTTGCGTCGAGCATCAGCAGGATGCCGTGCCGGCGGCAGAGTTCGTAGGTGGCGCGGAGGTTCGCCATCGACAGGGGCTGGCCCCCGGCCATGTTCACGTTGGTCTCGACAGAGATGTACGGGATCTTGTCGGCTCCATGTTCGGAGATGGCGGCCCGCAGCTTGTCGAGGTCGATGTTGCCCTTGAACGGATGGTCCGAATCGGGATCGTGAGCCTCGTCGATGATGATGTCGACGAACTTGCCACCGGCGTACTCCTGGTGGAACTTGGTGGTGGTGAAGTACATGTTGCCGGGGATCACGTCACCGGGTTCGATGAGGATCTGGCTGAGGATGTGCTCGGCGCCCCGCCCCTGATGGGTGGGGATGAGTTCCTCGTACCCGTACACGTCGCTCACGGCCTGCGCGAGGTTGTAGAACGAGCGGGCCCCTGCGTAGGCCTCGTCACCGATCATCAGGCCCGCCCACTGGCGGTCAGACATGGCCGACGTGCCGGAATCGGTGAGCAGGTCGATGTAGACGTCGTCGGACTTCAGCAGGAAGGTGTTGTAGCCCGCCTCGCGGATGGCCTGTTCCCGCTCTGCCCTGGTGGTCATCCTGATCGGTTCGACCATCTTGATCTTCCAGGGCTCTGCCCAG
>JBFGRR010000234.1:0-3106 GCA_041567215.1 Acidimicrobiia bacterium
AAGCTACCTCAGCGCTCGTTGGAAGGAAACCTCTACATCCCGAGGCTGGGCACCGTGATCTTGTAGTGCAGCCCGCCGGAAACGTGCAGCGGCTTCACGGACGGATCGCCGATCGTATACCAGTCGAGCGTCGCGTGGACACCGATACCCATGGGGGCGGTGACCATGAGGCCGCCGGACGCGCCAAAGCCAACTTCCGAGTCACTGCCCAGGCCGTCGATGCTGACTCGCGACAGGTGCACCCGCGGCATGAGCCACGGCTTTACGCTGACGCTGGGGCTCGGGACGTTGATGACGACCAGGGGGCCGCCCGTCACGTTGAGCAGGGACGCACCGGTTTCGCTCAGGTAGCCGATGCCAGCCTGAATGGACACGGTCACCGGCATCATGGGCGCATTCAGGACGTGGAAGCCCGCGCCACCACCGAACGTGATCTCGGAGTCGATGCCGTCGACGCCGAGACCGGTGGGACCAGCGCCGGCCCAGACGCTGAACATGGGCAAGCCGAGGGTCACCCGTCCGCCCAAGAACATCGGTGACTCCAGACCGGCCGTCCCCGAGAGCTTCGCGTCGTCATTCACACCGAGCGCGACGTCGGCCGCGACCGTGACGCCGGTTCCCGGCATGGCCGGATAGACTGCATTCCCGTGGAGCTGCGCCGCGGCCGGGGCGGCCGAGAGGCCGACCAGAACGAGCGCGAGCGTGATACCACCAATCAGCTTCTTCATCTCACTCTCCTTGAGAGTTCAGAGGCGTTGTCTCTTACGGCGCCGACCGCCTCTCGGCCGGCCCCGTACCCAAATTGCGCATAAACCTTAGCAATGCCGCCGAGTTAGTCAATACCGGGTGCAATCTTCAACCGGCCACGCGGATCGGCCAGCAAAAAAGCTAATCGGTTGCACAGCAACAGTTTATGCACAACGGTCTCGTTGCTACCTCACCCACACGAGGCTCAGGGCAAACCCCTCGACGTCGCCCACACCGAAGCTCGCCCGAAGGTCGAACGTGTTCCCGAACCGCACGTCCACGCCCAGCCCGAGGGCGAAATTGACTGTGTCATTCAGGTCGTTGTCGTCGAACACCAAAAACAGCGTGGGCTGGCCGTAGGGCACGATGCTGACCGACGAGTCCTCGATGTTGACGCGACGACCCAGGGAGAGGCCGACGGGCAGGATGAGGTTGTCGAAGTCCTGCGTGCCGGCACCGAGGATGACGGCGCCATCAAACGGGAACTCGGTTGAGTGTGTCAGAACGCGGACCCGGCCGGATGCGCCCAGCAGCACGACATCGTCGGCGGGGGCGTCGACGTCCAGAACCCCGCCGCGGAGCCCCACGTCCCAGGTCCTGTACCCGAACTTGTACTGGCCTTCGATCCCGGTGGCCCCTCCCTCTGGAAAGCTCAAGGTCCCACCGAACTCGTGGCTCTGGAACGCGCGGTACGGCGCAAAGAACGACGGCATGCCAGTGCTCTGTGCCGCGGCGGCGCCGGCCCCAAAGACGAGGGCCCCGAATGTCATGATCGCTGCACGCTTCATCGTGTTACCACTCCCACAGAAGGTTGTCTTCGGTCCGACGCCGGCGACCCCGGGGCGGACACCCTGCTGCCTACCATCACGGTTTCGCCTCCTCGGCGTGCTCCGCAACGACTCGCACCACTCCCTCCACCACCTGCAAGAACCCCTGCCGCACCTGGAACTCGTGCCGTTCCCCTCCATTCTCGACGGTGAGCACGCCCTCACCGAGCAACGTCACGAATGGCGCGTGGCCCGGCAGGATCCCGACCAGGCCGTCGTAGGCCGGCGCCCGAACCGCCGTTGCGTCGCCGTCATAAATGGCACGTTCCGGCGAAATCACTGTGATTCGCATCACCCCACCTACAGCCGCTTAGCCTTGTCGGCCGCCTCGTCGATGCCGCCGACCATGTAGAACGCCTGCTCCGGGAGCTCGTCGAACTCGCCCTTCACCACGCGCTCGAAGCTCTCGATCGTGTCCTCCAGCTTGACATATCGCCCCTGCGTGCCGGTAAACGCTTCGGCAACGTGGAACGGCTGCGACAAGAGCCGCTGCAGCCGCCGGGCCCGGCCCACCAGGAGCTTGTCCTCCTCCGACAGCTCGTCCATGCCCAGGATCGCGATGATGTCCTGCAGCTCCTTGTACCGCTGGAGGATGCGCTGAGTTTCCACGGCCGCCCCATAGTGACGGTCGCCGAGGAACTGTGCATCGAGAATCCGGCTCGAGGAGTCGAGCGGGTCCACGGCCGGGTAGATCCCGATCTCCGTCAGTGCACGGCTCAGCACGACCGTCGCGTCGAGATGGCTGAACGCGGTGGCGGGCGCTGGGTCGGTCAGGTCGTCTGCCGGCACGTAGATCGCCTGCACCGAGGTGATCGACCCGCGTTTGGTGGACGTGATCCGCTCCTGGAGATCCCCCATCTCGGTGCCCAACGTGGGCTGGTAGCCCACGGCACTCGGCATGCGGCCGAGGAGTGCCGACACCTCGGACCCCGCCTGGGTGAACCGGAAGATGTTGTCGATGAAGACCAGCACGTCCTGGCCTTCCCGGTCCCGGAAATACTCGGCGACCGTGAGGCCGGCGAGGCCAACGCGCAAGCGCGCGCCTGGCGGCTCATTCATCTGTCCGTAGATGAGCGCCGTGGACTCGAGGACCCCACTTTCCTTCATCTCGAGGTAAAGATCGTTGCCCTCGCGGGTCCGTTCGCCCACGCCGCAGAACACCGACCGGCCACCGTGGCCCTTCTGCACGTTGTTAATCAGCTCCATGATGATCACGGTCTTGCCGACGCCCGCACCACCGAACAGCCCGATCTTGCCGCCCTTCACGAACGGAGCGATGAGATCGATGACCTTGATCCCGGTCTCGAATACCTCGGTCTTGGGCTCGAGGCTGGTAAACGTCGGGGGCTCGCGATGAATCGGCCATCGCTCCACGCCATCCGGGATCGGCGCCAACTCGTCCACCGGCTCGCCAATCACGTTGAGAATTCTGCCGAGGGCCGCCTCGCCCACCGGTACGGTGATCGGCTGCCCGGTATCCACCGCAGGCATGCCGCGCACCAGCCCGTCGGTGCTACTCATCGCCACCGCCC
>JBFGRR010000235.1:0-3092 GCA_041567215.1 Acidimicrobiia bacterium
CCATTACGTCTGGGACTGCGGCCCCGGTGAGCGGGTGTTCAAGATGCTCGAGAAGCTGGGGCTGGAGCAGGACGTCACCTTCCGGCGCCTCGACCCGGATGGGTTCGATCGCATCGTCGGGCCGGGCGTCGACTACACCATAGGGAGCGGCTTCGATCGCGAGTTCGATCGACTCAGCCGGCTTTTCCCTGACCACGCCTTCGGGCTTCGCAAGTACTTCCGGCTCATCGCAACGCTCCATCGGCAGATGTACCAACTGCCCATCGGCTTCTCGTGGCGGACGGCCGTGGCTCACCCGAAGAGATTTGCCCACCTCCTCCGCTTCTCGGGGTGGACGCTCGAGGACCTGTTCGACAAGCTGGGCTTTCCCCCCGACCTACGCCTGATCCTCGCCGGTCAGAGCGCCATATTCCTGATGCCGCCGCGCGACCTGTCGCTGGTGGCCCAGGCGGGTGGGGTGGGAAGCTACGACAAGGGGGCCTACCACCCTGCGCAGAGCTACCGACACGTGATGAAGTCGTTACTTGGCAAGATCAAAGAGTCGCCCGGATGCCGGACGCTGCTGTCCACCGAGATCACCTCGATCGAAGTCGATGAAGGGCTGGCGAGATCGGTCACCACGGCCACGGGGGAGAGGTTCACCGCAGATGTGTTCTTGTTGGGAATCGACGCTCAGCTGAGCCTGGACCTGATCGGGAGGGAACACTTCCCTGCCGCCTTCCGACGGAAGCTCTCATATGACTACGGGCCCAGCGTGGTGAGCATCTACCTGGGACTGAGGGACATCGACCTGCGCGAACACGGGCTCGGTGAGGAGAACATCGTCTGGCATCCCCATATTGATCTGAACCGGGTCTACGACGAGCAACTAGGCGACACCATCCCGGCGCGTCCCTACTTCTTCTTCAATTCGCCCACCCTCAGGCCACACGAGTCTGTTCTTGCCCCAGACGGCTGCAGCCAACTGGTGGTGGTGGCGCCCTGCTCCTACGAGTTCTTCGCCAGGCTGCGCGCGGAGAGCGAGGACTCGTACCAGGCTGCCAAAGCGTTGTTCGCCGATCGAATAATCACGGTCATCGAGTCCGAGTTCCTGCCCGGCCTGACCGATCACATCGTCACGAAGGCGGTGGGAAGCCCACTCACCAACGAGTTCTACGTTCGTGCTCCAAGGGGGAACTGCTACGGAACCCCGCTGGATCCCCAGCACGTCAATCTGCGAAGGCTCAACTACCGGAGTCCGTTTCCGAACCTCCACTACGTGGGATCCAGCGCCAGCCTCCCGGGTTTCGCAACGGTGATCCATTTCGCAAACATGCTCTACGAGAAGCTCACCGGCGACCCGGTCTACTGAGAGCCCGGGGCTGATCCGCGGGACTCGAGTCACCGGCGCACAGGTGCGCGCCTGCGCTCCACGACCATCGCCGCGACTCGCCACCCGAGCATCATCGACATGAGGAACGCACTGGCCACGAATATGAAAGTGACGGCGGTCCCGGCTCCAAAGACGTACCTCCGCAGCAACATCCCGAGAACGACCGTGGCGAATACCACGGCAACCCCGGACCGGAGGCTGGTCGGGGTTCTCCAACTTCGCGTCACAGCCCAGCCGGCCGCCATTCCGATGAGGAATGGGAGGGCCGTGGTGAGGACCCCGCTGAAGGTGACCCCTTCCTCGTGGGTGTCGCGCCCGATGGCCACGAAGGCGATCACCGCGGCCGCATCGAAGAGCGCGAACTTCATGCTCTGGACGTCGGGTTGCCGCCGATCAGGAGGCTGTCGAGAAGCCGCTGCGCCGCCTCGGTGACCTCCGCGACGGCGTGGTCGAAGGCCTCGACGTTGTGGGCTGCGGGTTTACGGAACCCGGACACCTTGCGAACGAACTGGAGGGCTGCTGCCTCAACCTCGGCCTCTGGTGCGATGGCGGTACCTTCTCTGAGTGTCTTGATGCTGCGGCACATGCCCTGATATTGGTCGCCTCACACCGGTATCCGGCGCAGACCTGAGATCCGGCACTTCAACGGCGAGGGGTCCTCGATCCAGACCCGCGCGGCTCAGGAGGAACCCGGCGAGGGAGACGTCACTGGCCCGGCAGTGGCCGATCGGTGAGCACGACGATCTCCACCCTGCGGTTGAGCTGTCGACCCTCCGGGTTGTCGCTCCCGTCCGGGTTGGTGTTGGGCGCGACAGGCTCATCTGCTCCACGACCCTCCGCGGTGAGCCTTGCCGGATCGATGGCATGCCTCTCCTCGAGGTGGCGGGCCACGCTGTCGGCCCGTCGCTGTGAGAGTTCCCGGTTGTAGCTGTCGCTGCCGATCGAGTCGGTATGGCCCAGGATGAGTACCTCGTCTCCTTCGAAGAAGTCGAGGACCTCGGATATGAGCGCCAGGGCCGGCGTGGCGTCGGCGCGGAGGGTCGCCGAGTTGAAGTCGAAGAGTATGTCATCGGGCAGGGTGAGCCGGAAGCCGCCTTCCACCGGGGTGGCGTTGAACTGCCGGAGGATGGATGCCACGTTCTCGACCTCCGAACTGGCGAGTTCGGTGTCGGCCAGCGCCGTCCGTAGGCCGACCGGGAAGATCTGCGCTTCCGGTACCTGGCCCGTGGGGTCGGTTCGCTCGAGGGCAAACGGCCCGAAGTCGAATCCGGGAGTGCGCGTCGCAGGGTCGGTCTTCGACTGACCCGGATTGAGACTCAGCGTGATGGACGTCGAGTCGATCTTTGGCCTCCCGCTGAAGAAGAGCGTCGCGGTGATCGCACTCGAGCCGGCTATCACCAGGCTGGGGTTCTGGTCCGCCGGGCGCAGCAGGTACCGGGTCCCGGTGTCGTCCTGAACGATTCCGGTCGTTCCATTCAGAGCGACGGACACGGTGCCACTGTTGGTGGCTTCGATCCGGGTCTCTATCCCGGTGTCGGTGAACGCTATCGAGGTCAGAGTCACGGAGACCCCGGACGGGTGATCGACGCTCGTGTCCACGGAGATGGGGTTCGGAAGCACCAGCGACTCTGCAGTGTCCCCAGAGACGGGGATCTCAGTGAACAGGAAACGCGGGACTTCCGCCGATCCCAGGCCGCGTCGGTCGTCGTTGATGCCGAGC
>JBFGRR010000236.1:0-3091 GCA_041567215.1 Acidimicrobiia bacterium
AGCGACTCGTGGCCCCTCTGGGAGGTCTTCGTTCGCCAGCGCCGCGGTCTGAGCCACGTGCACGCCGGCAGCCTCCACGCGCCCGACGCCGAAGTTGCGCTCCAGAACGCGCGCGACGTCTATACGCGCAGGGTCGAGGGAGTCAGCATCTGGCTGATCCGCTCCGACCAGATCCACGCATCCTCCCCGGAGGACGCCGAAGCGTTCTTCGACTCGATCGAGAAGCCCTACCGCCAGGCCACCTACTACGAGATCCCCGACGAAGTGGGACAGATGTGAGCCTCTTCGCCTATCTGGTCCGCCACGCCGACGACAACCTGATTCTCTCCCACAGGCTCTCGGAATGGGTCTCCAGAGGCCCCGAACTCGAAGAAGACATCGCCCTCGCCAACATCGCCCTCGATCACCTCGGGCAGGCGCGGGCCCTCTTCGCCCACGCCGCCGAGGTCGAAGGACGGGGCAGGCACGAGGACGATCTCGCCATGCTGAGAACCGAGCGCGAATACACAAACCTGCTGATCACCGAACTTCCCAACGGCGACTTCGCCCAGACGATGGTGCGACAGAGCCTTTTCGACGCCTATCAACTGTCCCTCTGGGAGGCATTGAGCTCCTCCGGTGATCAAACCCTGGCCGGCATCGCAGCCAAAGCCCTGAAAGAGGCGCGCTATCACTTCAGGCATTCCTCGATGTGGGTGATCAGGCTCGGAGATGGGACCGATGAGAGCCATCGACGCACGCAGACCGCCCTCGACAAGGTCTGGCGCTACGTCCCCGAGATGTTCGAAGGCGACGACCTGGACCGTCAGATGGCGGCCGAAGGATTGGGCGCCGACCCGTCCGCCTTCGAGCCCGCCTGGAACGAGCGGGTGACGACCGTCATCGAATCGTCCACGCTGGAGATGCCCGCAGACGTGAAGGGCCGGACCGGCGGCCGTACGGGATTCCACACCGAGCATCTCGGACACATCCTCGGCGAGCTCCAGTGGATGCAGCGGACCTATCCCGGAGCACGCTGGTGACCGAGGCAGCCGCTCGAGACATCCTCGCCCAGGTGGTCGATCCCGAGATCCCCGTCCTCACCATCGAGGACATGGGCATCCTGCGCTCGGTCGAGGTCGATGGAAGCGCGGTGGCAGTGGAGATAACCCCGACGTATTCAGGATGTCCGGCCATCGACCTCATCGAAGAGCAGGTCCGCCTGGCCCTTCTTGCGGCCGGTTACACCCGCATCAACGTGAAGCGGGTCTACTCGCCGGCCTGGACCACCGACTGGATGAGCGAGGCCGGGCGGGCGAAGCTCGCCGCCGTCGGGATCGCCCCGCCCGGCGATCGGCCGACACTGTGCCCACAGTGCGCATCCGAAGAGACGCGGACCATCAGTGAGTTCGGCTCGACGGCCTGCAAGGCGCTGATGGTGTGCAACTCGTGTGGAGAGCCATTTGACCGTTTCAAGGTGATCTGATGGCACTCGAGTTCCACAAACTCGAAGTTGCCTCGGTGTCGCATGAAACCGAGGACTCGGTCTCGATCGGCTTCGATGTCCCCGAAACGCTCTCATCGACCTTCCGGTTCCTCCCGGGCCAGCACGTCACCGTGAGGGCGTACATCGACGGGCAGGACGTGCGCAGGAGCTACTCCATTTGCGAGTCGGCCAACTCGGGTCGTCTGCGCATCGGCATCAAGCATCTCACGGGTGGGGCCTTCTCGACGTTCGCAACCACCATGGTGAAACCCGGCGACCACCTCGAGGTCATGCCGCCGGTCGGTGAGTTCACCATCGAACCCGACGCAGACTCCGCCAACCACTACGCGGCGATCGCCGCCGGGAGCGGGGTGACGCCCATCCTGTCGCTCGTCTCGACGACGCTCGAATCCGAACCCCAATCGACATGGACGGTCATCCTCGGGAACCGCGCTGCCCGGACCATCATGTTCCTCGATGAGTTGGCGGGCTTGAAGGACCGCTACCCCGATCGTCTGCACCTCATCCACGTACTGAGCCGGGAGGAGGCCGAGGTCCCTCTGTTCACCGGCAGGATCGACGAAGACAAACTGCACGCCCTCTTCGGAAGCGTCGTCGATCCTTCGAGCGTTGACCGCTGGTTCCTGTGCGGACCGTTCGCGATGGTCCAATCGGCGCGCACCGTCATCGAAGGGTTGGGAATCCCCGGCGACCGGATCGCCGACGAGCTCTTCTTTGCCGGCCCGCCCGAGGATCTACCCCCTCCGCCCCCCGACGACCAGGGCGCCGTCGCGCTCCAATTCACCCTGGAGGGGCGCACCAGCTCGACACGGATGGACCCGGACCGCTCGATCCTCGATGCCGCGCTCCAGGTTCGCCGCGAGCTTCCCTACTCGTGTAGAGGGGGTATGTGCGCGAGCTGCAAGGCGCATCTCGTCGAAGGGGAGGTGCGCATGTCCAAGAACTACGCCCTGGTCCAGGCGGACCTCGACCAGGGCTTCATCCTCACCTGCCAGGCCCATCCGACCACTGCGAGCGTCACCGTGGACTACGACAAGAGATGACCCACACTCGAAGCGACGTGATCAGAGCCGCCGGACGGCTCTTTGCGGAACGTGGCTATCACGCCACGTCGATGCGTGCCCTCGGAAGGGAACTGGGCCTCCTCGGCTCCTCGCTGTATGCCCACATCTCCTCGAAGGAGGAATTGCTCGTTGCCGTGGTGGAGGAAGGCGCCAGGCTCTTCCAGGAGGCGGCCGCCGTCCCCGAGGGCGCCACGGCCGAGGAGCGGCTGCGGAGCCTGATGCGCGGACACCTCGAGGTGATGTTGGAGAACCCCTATCAGGTGCGCACCTTCCTGTCCGAGGCGCGCTCGCTGGACGACCCCCACCGGGCGCGCATCATCGCGGCCCGGGACCAATACGAAGCCGTGTTCCGAGCCGTGGTCCGTCAGGGCGCCGCCGACGGGAGTTTCCGGCCGGAGGTGGACGCGAAAACCAGTTCGATCTTCATCCTCTCGACCCTCAACGCCGTTGATCGCTGGTACGACCCCCACGGCCCCCTTGACCGGGAGGCGCTCACCGAGGCGATATCCGAGTTCGTCCTACGGGCAATACGGGCGTGACC
>JBFGRR010000237.1:0-3085 GCA_041567215.1 Acidimicrobiia bacterium
GAGACGCTTCATCACGTGCTGGTGTCGTCCTCCCGCCCGTGATAGCCACCGGGGTGGCGCATGCGTGAAACTCGACGTGACAGAACCACCCCCATCGCCATCACGTTCCTGGTCATCTCCTTCCTGCTGATGACCTTCGACGTGAGGGCCGGGGGAGAGGGGGCCTTTGGGTCATTCAGGGCTGGCACTTCCCGCATCGTCCAACCCGCCCAGAGTCTCGCCTCGGCCATCATCGATCCGCTCGCCAATCTGGTCGAGAACCTCTCCGATATCGCCAGTCTGCGCGCCGAGAACGAGACCCTGCGGGCGCGACTTGCCGCTGCTCAGGCCCAACTCGCCTCGGTAGAGGACAAACTCGAACGTCTGGAGGTTCTCGAGCGGCGGCTGGCGCTGACCCTCGATGTCGCCGACCTGTCGCTCACGGACGCCAATGTGGTGGGCCGCGCCGACAGCTTCGACCTGACCTTCAGGATCGACAAGGGCGAAGACGAAGGTGTGCTCCCCGGGCACCCGGTGATCGACGAAAACGGCTACCTGGTCGGACGCGTACTCGAGTCGTGGACCGGAGGCGCGAGCGTGGTGCCGATCACCGCCGACGTCGAAGGTGTCACCGTCACCGTGGGCGATCAGATCGGGACCCTCACGCCGCGGGTGGGATCCGGCGAGATGGTGCTGGAGGTCTTCGAGTTGGCCCGGGCCGTGCCGGCAGGGGCGCAGGTCGTCACCTCGACCTTCTCCATCGCGTTCCCGCCGTCGATTCCCGTCGGTGAGGTCATCGCAGACACCAATCCCCAGGGCCAGGCTCTCACCGCCAACGTGCGCCCATTCGCCGACCCCGCTCGTCTGCGGATCGTGGTGGTCATCACTTGGCCCCGCGACCCGGCCGCCGCCACGGCGGACGACCTTCCCGAAGGCATCGAACCCACCACCACCACGAGCACACCATGACCTCCGGGCGCACCAATCTCTTCGCGTTCGGCGCCGTGGCAGTGGCTCTGGTGGTTCAGACCACCGTGTTCGGAAGGCTGCGGGTCTTCGGGGTGGCACCGGACGTCGTGATGCTCGCAGTGATCGTCGCATCGCTGCGACTGCGCGGTGAGGTCGCGTTGCTCCTCGGCTTCCTCGCCGGCCTGGGTTTCGACGCCCTCTCTTCCACGGCAATCGGGCTGCGGGCCTTCGTCCTCACGGCGGTGGCGCTGATGGCGGTCCGAACACGGCATCGAGCCGACATCGGTCCGCTGGTCGCGGCCGGCTGGGCGGCCCTGATCACCCTCGGCGGTATCGCGTTGTTCGTGATCCTCGGTAGCCTCTTCGGACAGTTCGACTTCGCTCTCGGGGAAGGAGTGAGGCGGGTCGTGATCGTCCCGATCCTCAACCTGTTCATCGCCCTCATGCTCTCGCCGATCATCGTCCGGCTCCAACACTCCGTCCGGAAGCTCGCATGAGCTTCGCGACCCGGGTCGCCGCGCTGTTCGGGGTCTTCCTGGCCATGTTCGCCATGCTGGGAATGCGACTGTGGTTCGTTCAGGTGGCCGAAGGCGCCGAGGCCGCAGAGGTGACCGAGAGCCAGTCGTGGGTGTACGTCTCGACGCTGGCCCCGCGTGGAGACATCCGGGATCGCGACGGCGAACTGCTGGTGACCTCTCGATTCGTACCTGCGGTGGTGGTGGACCGCCACCTCGTGCTCCCCGACCAGAGAGACCAGTTGATCCAGCGTCTGTCCAGCGTGCTGGCGATACCCGCCGACGAGATCGCCATCGCCTACGACCTCGCCGGTGTGAACGGACGCTTCACCGTTGCGGATGTGGGCGTTGGGCAGGCCTACACGATCAACGAGCAGCTTCGGGACCTGCCCGGGGTCCGGATCGAGAAGGTGCCCCAGCGGGTCTACCTGACCGGCCAGGAGATGGCGCACGTGATCGGCCACCTCGGTCTCCCCACCAAAGACGACCTCGACCTCGATCCCGACCTCGATCCCAACACCCGGATCGGCAAGCTGGGTGTCGAACGCGCCTATGACGAATACCTGCGGGGTACCGAGGGGGAGATCGCCTTCCGCGTGCGCGAGGGAGTCGTCATCGAGGAGCAGCCGGACGTGGCACCCATCCAGGGTGACACGGTGCAGCTGACCCTCAGCCTCGAGATCCAGCAGGTCGTGTCGAGGGCGCTGCAAGACGGCATTGCCCTCTCCAACGAGTGGAAAGAGGACCGGCGCAAGCAAGGTCTCGACGCGAACAACGAAACCGTGCGCGGTGCTGCGGTGGTGATGGACGTGAAGACCGGCGCCATCCTCGCCATGGACTCCTATCCGCACTTCGATCCGGCCCTCTTCGTGGGTGGGTTGGATACCGAGACGTACAACCTGCTTGCCGAGCAGAGGGCGTTCCTGAACCTGGCCGTGAGTGGCCTCTACCCGCCTGCATCGACTTTCAAGGCCGTGACCTACATGGCCATGCTCGAGAACTCGATCCCCTTCCCGACAGACGTCGAGGGCGTCGATGCCACCAACCGACGGGTCCACTGCGACGGGAGCCTCGAGCTGCCCGGTCTCAGCGATGGCAGCCCACAGATCTTCAAGGACTGGTACACCGGCGACAAGGGCTGGCTCGACTACCACGCAGCGTTGGAGCAGTCGTGCAACATCTTCTTCTACAGCGTGGCGCTCGGCGTGCATCGCAACTGGAAGGGCACCGCTCAAGAGACGGTGATCCAGGACGAAGCACGGGCGCTCGGCTACGGCTCGAAGACCGGCATCGACCTCGTCGGCGAGGCAAACGGGATCATTCCCGACCGTGAGCTCTTCAAGTCGTGGCAGGAGTTGCAGCGCGAGAACGAGGACGCGCCCACGCTGCTCGACCCCAGCAGGCTCGAGCTGGCGGACCCCTGGTTCGGAGGCGACCTGATGAACACGGCGATCGGCCAGGGCGCCGTCAGCGCGACGCCGTTGCAGGTGGCGGTCTCCTATGCGGCCCTGGCGAGCGGGGGCAAGGTGTGGAAGCCCTACGTCGTGTCCCAGATCCGCAACGTGGACGACGCCCTCGTGTATGTCGGCAGGCCCGAACTGGTCAGGGACCTCGCCTTCAAC
>JBFGRR010000238.1:0-3084 GCA_041567215.1 Acidimicrobiia bacterium
AGACGCACGGGTAGTGCCGGGTTGACCTGGCGCACGAAACGCGCATACAACCGCAACTCTTCCTCGAGATCGGTCAGTCCTTCGATGACCAGGAGCCGGATCTCGACGAGCCGGTCGCGGTCGCTGAGCAGTCGGATGGAGTCGATCACCCTGGCGTTGGGTTGTCCGGTGATGCGGCGATGGGTGACCGGGGTGAACGCTTTGAGGTCGATCATCGCCCCGTCCATCCACGGCATCAACGCCTCCCAACCCGAGGCGTCCAGGGACCCGTTGGAGTCGACGAAGGTGCTCAACCGTCCCAGATCCCCGTCGGCCTTGATCGCCTTGAAGAGTGCCACCAGGAACGGCAACTGCAGCGTCGGTTCGCCTCCGCCGACTGTGATGCCGGAGAGGAACGGGGCGCGCGGCCTCAGCTCGCCGAGGATCTGTTCCACGCTGGTGTCGATCGCCATCGGTGTCGAGTCCGTCGGGCATGCCTCGACGCAGCGGTCGCAGCCGTCGCACGCCTCGGCGTGGAAGAGCACGACTCCATCCGTCTCTTCGAGCGCCTTCAGGGGGCATATCGACACGCAGGCGCCGCAGTGGTCGCATAGGTTGATGGTGCTCGGGTTGTGGCAGTTGACGCAGTTGAAGTTGCAGCCCTGCATGAAGACGACGAACCGATTGCCGGGGCCGTCGACGACGCTGGTGCCGAGCGTCCTAGCTACGAGGCCGGTATTCATGGCTTATGACCCTCGGCGTGCGGTCGAGTAGACGCCAGTTCTCGACGGACTCGGCGCCGAGAACGGTGCTGTTGAGGCGGGAGCCCTCGTTGCGCCACTTCTCTATGTCCGAGAGGCGGACCATGTAGCCGGTGACACGCACCAGATCACAGCCGGCGATGTTGAAGGTGATCTCGCGCAGGCCCCGCTCGAAGGCGCCCCGCGTCACGTCGACGATGGCCTGCGGGTTGGACCGGACCGTGGGGTCCAGGGCGAAGATGTCGCTGATCCCGCCCGCGAAGAGGTGATGGTGGGGCGAGACCGCCACCACGTGATCGACGACCTCGGGCTCGGTGCCGATCTTGATGCGAGCCCCTGCCGTCACGTCGATGTCCTCCGAGATGCCCGACTGGGCATGGAGTACGGCTCTGCCGCCCATGCAGTGGGGGACGGGGTGTTCGGCGACCGCCGCGGCGATCGCCTCGATCACGGTGCCGGCGATCCTGTTGGCATCGTCATCGTGGCCGTACCGCTCGCCACCGCTCAGATGCTCGGCCATCTCGGCGACCCCGTAGATGCCGAACATGGCCGTGAAGCGGTCCTTCGAGACCAGGCCCTCCCTGGCGAGGAAGTCGTGGTCGAAGAAGCCGGCCTCCTCGACCAGGAAACGGACTCGAGCGGCGATGATCTCGAACGTGACGGCCAGGTGGGCCGGGAGGGTCTCTGTGAGGTAGGCGTCGAGGTCTCCGGAGTGACGGAGGGCGCTCTCCTTCAGGTTCAATCGGACCAGGGTGTGTGACCCCCCTCCCACGGGGAGCGTGTTGTAACAGCTGACGACGCCGTAACCACCGGGGAAGTCGGCCGCCATCATCGGGTGGTTGGCGATGTGCGGTTTGTTGACCTGGGCGATGCTCTCGGCGGCCGCCAGCAACAGCGACTCCCCGCTCACGGCCGGATCCCACTTGAGAGTGAGGTTGGGGACCACCTGGGCCAGTTCCCGGTCCACGGCCAGGATGGCGCGGGCCACCCGGTTGTCCGAGGGTCCGATGTTGGCGTGGGTGAAAGCATCGGGGATGGTGCGGTCGAGGAACCGCCAGAAGTTGGTGAGCTTCCGGTGGAGTTCCCGATCGCTCACACCATCGGCGAACGGCAGGAGCAGGCCGTCGAGATCGCCCAGATACACCGGGTAGGTGGTGATCGACGGAACGTTGTGATAGAGGACCTGGAGGAAGGTGAGCGCCTCGTCGAAGTCCGCGGGGGGAGCCATCTCGAGGTACTCCGAGCCCTGAGCCATGGCCTTCGGGTAGTCGGGAAGCAGGTAGCGGGGGCGGTAGGGCGCGTGGCCTTCGTGGAGGTCGCTGACCAGGCCGGACTCGAGGGCTGCGACGGCGTCGGGCGAGATGGAGGGGTAGGGCAGCGTCTCCTCGGCGAGGAGAGCCAGCTGGTGGACCCGCTGTCGATAGGAGAGCGCCGGTCCGGTCACGACTCGATGAGCGTCGCTGCGAACCTCATCCATGGTCGTCAAACCGCTTCCTCCGTCTTCGTCTCCCCAGCCTGGTCATTTGGCTCCCGGAATTCAAGGGCAGACGGGTCATGCTCCCGCAAGAGCCATACCAATGACCCTGCTGTTTGGGACTTATGGCGGACTCTGCATATGCACGAATCGGCATATGCTGCACAGCAGGCAGAACATGCACACGAACCTCCTCAGCGCCTCAGAGGTCCAAGACCTCCTCGATGTCGACCGGTCCACCGTCTACCGGATGGCCGGCGACGGGCGGCTGCCCGCGGTGAAGGTCGGAAGGCAGTGGAGGTTTCCCGCCGACGAGATCGAGAACCTCTTCGAGGTGGTCACACCCCGCACCTCGCGCATCGATCCCGGGCTGGCGTTCTCGATCATCGACGTGATGGCCAGAGCCCTCGGGGTGCAGATGATGGTCACCGACGTGTCCGGCCTGCCGCTCACCGAGGTGGCCAATCCCTGCGAGTGGTTCGAGGAGCACGCCGACGACCCCGAGATCATCACCGCCTGCGTAGACGAGTGGCGGGTCCTCGCCGAGGATCTCGACTTCGCACCGAGGTTCCGAACCGGCGCATTGGGTTTCGAATGCGCCCGGACCTTCATCCGGTCCGGTTCGGAACTCGTGGGGATGGTCCTCGCCGGTGGGATCGCCCCGGAAGGGTCATCACCCAACGGTTTTCACACTCTCGAATCACAACAGAGGCACCAGGTCCTCGAGCTCCTTCCGTCCGTGGGGGCGCTCGTGTCGCGTTGCGCGGTTCGCCCGGTGTCACAAAGGAGCAACAACAGATGAAACGCCTACTGATCCTCGGCGCCGGCACGGCCGGCACGATGGTCGTGAACAAGCTGAAGCCCCGGCTC
>JBFGRR010000239.1:0-3012 GCA_041567215.1 Acidimicrobiia bacterium
AGCATCGTCAACCTGAGCGGCCTGGCGGGCGCCGGCGACACCGTGTCGCTGCGCTTCGACTTCGGCATCGACGGCTGCAACGGCGTCACCGGCTGGTACGTCGACGACGTCCACGCCTACACCTGCAACGGCGACGGGCTCTTCGATCCGCCCGCGCCGCCGGTGCAGCAGCCGATCCAGGACGACGCCGACCCCGACCAGGTGGACGGGATCGACCGCGACGGCGCCTACCGGATCTCCTGGACCTATCCCGGGCTGCCCGCCGAGCCCGCGTGCGGCTTCCGCGTCGAGGAGGCGACCATCTTCACCACGGTGCTCGACGACGACGCCGAGGAGCCGCTGGTCGCGGGCCTCAACTCCACCTGGACCGGCGATCCCGAGTGGCACTCGGAGCCGCATCCCGACACCGCGACCCTCGGCTACACGCCCATCTACCACGATCTCTCGACCGCCCAGCTCACGCTCACGAGCCCGGTCACGATTCCGGCCGGCCACGTCGCCACGCTCAGCTTCGACTCGTTCGAGGACATCGAGGAGGGCTTCGACCAGGGCCTCGTCCTGGTCAGCCCGGACGGCGGGGCCTTCCAGCTCGCGGCCACCTACACCGGCGCCTTCTCCGGCCGCCGCACCGTCGACCTGAGCGGCTACTCCGGCCACTCGGTCCAGGTGGCCTTCGTGCTCCAGAGCGACTTCATCTTCTCCTTCCCGCTGTTCCAGGGCTGGTTCGTCGACAACATCCTGCTCGAGACGGTGGACTTCACCCCGGTGGGCACCGTCGACGGCGATACCTTCCACCTCGATCTCACCGGCCGCGCCGACGGCACCTACTGGTACCGGGTCGTGGGCCTCTTCCGCGGCTGCGACGATCCGCTCGAGGGGCCCTACTCGAACCTCGAGTCGATCCAGGTGATCAACGACGTGGTGACGGCGGCGCCCACCGCCAGCTTCACCGCCATGCCGAATCCCGCCCAGACCGGCCAGACGGTCGCCTTCGACGGCTCGGCCTCGGCCGACAACGACGCCGAGGGACCGGCGCCCGAGATCGTCAGCTACTTCTGGTCGTTCGGCGACGGCGCCACCGAGACCACCACCGGTCCCACCACCAGCCACGCCTACGCGGCCGAGGGTACCTACCGGGTCAGCCTGCGGGTCACCGACAACGACGGCGAGACCGACTTCGCCGAGCTCCTGGTCCAGGTCGACGACGGCTCGACCGGCGGCGACGGCGACAAGGTCACCGGCGGCGGCCACATCCCGGTCGACGGCGGCCAAGCCAACTTCGGCTTCAACGCCAAGCGCAAGAACGGCGCGCTCTCGGGCAGCCTGACCTTCCAGGACCACCCGAACGGCGTCAAGGTCAAGGCCGACGCGATTACCGAGCTCTTCGTGTCGGGCAGTGAGGCGAGCTTCAGCGGCCCCTGCACCATCAACAAGGTCCCCGGCTTCACCTTCACCGTGACGGTCGAGGACACCGGCGAGCCCGGGTCGAGCGATGGTTTCCGGATCGAGCTCAGCGACGGGTACGAGGCCTCCGGGACGCTGTCGGGCGGCAACATCCAGGTGCACTGAGCGGAGTAGCCTTCCAACGCATGTGCACGGGGGCAGGCCTCATGGCCTGCCCCCGTTTCTTTATTCAAGCGCGGACTGAGCGGCGCCATGAGGCGACGCGTCGTTGCCTCACCTCCCTCTCGACACTAGGCGCTGACTCAATTGCGGCCTCGAGATTCAGTACTGATCATGTACTCGCCCGGCTGCCGAAACCTCAACTGCAGCCAGACGATTCACCAGGCGGTTGCAGGTCGTTGACGGCCTGCCGGTGTACCAGAAATGTACCCCTCCCGGAGCGAGGTCGCGGAAAATCCGAGCCGTGATCAAGTAAAGGGCCCTGAACTGCGCACTGATCGCCTGTCAGTTGTCTGAGCCTCTCCGGCAACTCCTAGAGGTACTTCTCGACGAAGCTCCGAGGCCTGAGGACCTCGACACGCTGGTAACCTGACGCCGCGAGCACCTGCTTGTCACCGCTGACGATGGTCCGGCAGTCCGCAGCGAGTGCGCAGGCGAAGAACTTGTCATCCGCCGGGTCGCTGACAACTCCCTCACGTAACAGTTTCGGTTGAACGAGCAGAGCATTCGTGGCGAGAAGCGTGAAGAACGGCTCGAGTGACACCTCCTCGAACTGCTCGGCGAGTCTCTCACCTACGCGCCTGTACTCCTCGAGGATCTCGAGTGAGACGACGAGCTGCAAGCGCCGGTCCCGCCAGGCCTCGAGGATGCGCCGAGGCATACCGGAGAAGAAGACGCCCGAGACGAGAACGTTGGTGTCCACAACGACCCTCATCGGGTCGTGCGCACCGCCTTCACTGCGGCGGCGATGTCGGAGCGCTTCATTCCGGCCTTCCGAGCCTGCCGCGTCGCCTCCGAGACGATTTCGTCGAACTCCGACATCGAAGGAGGAGAGATCCGCTTCAGGATTACGACATCGCCCTCGCCGACGACCACGAACTGGGCCCCCGGCCCGAGGCCAAGAGCTTGGCGAATCCCCTCAGGAATGACGACCTGGCCCTTCGAGGACATTTTCGTGGTGGCGACCCTGTCCATCCTGGATTCCTCTTACCAGTAAGATTCTACCCGCTCTTGTGGCCAGGCGCAAGGTACCGGACTGCCGCTCCGCCGAGCACCAACCGAACAGCTCCGGCGTCGTGCCCCCCGATTTCCCGATTTCGGTGACAGGCTACTGATTTCGATTTCGGTGACAGGCTACTTCGATTTCGGTGACAGGCTACTAGTTTCCCGGATTGCGGCTACAGGCTGACTTGTCTCGCAGGCTAATGAGTAGCCTGTCGCCGTGATCGACTCTCAGACACTGGCAGCGTGAGCGCCGGGCGTTTCCACTCTTGACTCCATCTCGCTCGGGGTGTCGATCCCGTCGGAAAAAGTCGCTCAACTGCCCCACGAGAGCCTGGCAGGCCACGTGCGCAGCGCTCTCTTGGCTCGGTTGCACAATCGTGTGGA
>JBFGRR010000240.1:0-2990 GCA_041567215.1 Acidimicrobiia bacterium
ACGCCTTGTCACGCCGCCTCACCGCCGAGGTGCGACGCGACGGCCATGTGTGGACACAGGAGTTCGAACGCGGCCGTTCCAAGAACGGGGTCGTGAAAGACAGGCCGTGGAAGAAGTCCACGGGCACGACCATCGCCTTCTGGCCTGATCCGGAGATATTCACCGAGACGCTCGAGTTCGACTCCGACCTCGTCGCCACCCGCCTCCGGGAACTGGCTTTCCTGAACAGGGGAGTCACGATCGTGCTGACCGACGAGCGCCCCGAAGAACCCGTTGAGACCAGCTTCCAGTACAAGGGGGGTCTGGTCGACTACATCCGCCACCTCAACACCAACCGGGAGCCACTCCACCCCCACGTCGTCGAGTTGGAGGACATCTCCGAAGAGGCCGAGATGGAGATCGCCATGCAGTGGACCACTGCGTACACCGAGTCGGTCCTCTCCTTCGCCAACAACATCAACACCCACGAAGGGGGTACCCACGAGGAGGGGTTCAAGAAGGCGCTCACCAAGGCGATCAACGACTTCGCCAGGGCGAAGAACATCCTCAAGGAGAAGGACCTCAACCTGACCGGTGAGGACATCCGCGAAGGCCTGACGGCGATCGTGTCGGTGAAGGTGCGCCAACCGCAGTTCGAGGGTCAGACCAAGACCAAACTCGGCAACTCGGAGATACGGTCGTACGTGGAGCGGTCCCTAAACGCCAAGCTCCCGGAGTGGCTGGAGCGCTACTCGGCCGAGGCGCGACGCGTGGTGGAGAAGTCCGTCACCGCGGCCAAGGCCCGCGAAGCCGCCCGCAAGGCCCGGGAACTCACCCGCCGCAAGTCGGGTCTCGAGTCCGGTGGACTCCCCGACAAGCTTGCCGATTGCTCGAGTCGCGACCCCGGAGAGAGCGAATTGTTCATCGTGGAGGGCAAGTCGGCCGCCGGCCCCGCCAAACAGGCGAGGAACTCGGAGACCCAGGCGGTGCTGCCCATCCGCGGCAAGATCATCAACGTCGAGAAGTCCAGGCTGGCCCGGGCCCTCCAGAACTCCGAGGTGCAGGACATCATCACGGCCATGGGGACCTCCATCGGCGACGAGTTCGACCTGGGCAAGGCGCGCTATCACAAGATCGTGCTCCTCTCGGACGCCGACGTCGACGGTGCCCACATCCGCACGCTGCTGCTCACTCTTCTCTTCCGCCACATGCGCGGGTTGGTGGAGGCGGGATTCGTCTACATCGCCCAGCCACCGCTCTACCGCGTCAAGGTGGGCTCCAAAGTCCACTACCTCAAGGACGAAGCCGCTCTGGAGGTGTTCCGGCGCGAGAAGCCAAACGTCAAGCCAACCCGATTCAAGGGTCTCGGCGAGATGAATCCCGACGAGTTGTGGGACACCACGATGAGCCCGGAGACCCGGACCCTGCTGAGGGTCGAACTCGACGATGCCGCCCGCGCCGAAGAGGTCTTCACGACCCTCATGGGCGACGACGTCGCCGACCGGAAGGCGTTCATACAGCGCAACGCCAACGACATACGTTTCCTCGACATCTGATCAGGGGCAGGGCATGAGCGAACACATCCCAGACATGAGCCAAGCCGGCATCGACATCAACGACGAGATGGAGCAGTCGTTCATCGACTACGCCATGTCGGTGATCGTCTCGCGGGCGCTTCCCGACGTGAGGGACGGGCTGAAGCCCGTGCAGCGCCGGATCATCTGGTCCATGTCGGAGAACAACATCGGCCCCACCACTCCCCACCGGAAGTGCTCGAAGGTGGTGGGTGACGTGATGGGCAACTACCACCCTCACGGCGACAGCGCCATCTATGACGCCCTGGTGCGGATGGGCCAGGACTTCTCGATGCGCCACGTGCTCATCGACCCGCAGGGGAACTTCGGAACCATCGACGATCCACCGGGTGCCTCCCGATACACCGAGTGCCGGCTGTCCACGCTCTCGATCCGCCTCCTCAACGGCATCGACGAGAACACCGTCGACTTCGAAGAGAACTACTCGGGGGAGATGCTGCAGCCGACAGTTCTCCCGTCCCGTTATCCGAACCTGCTCGTCAACGGGGCGCAGGGGATCGCCGTGGGCATGGCGACCAACATCCCGCCCCACAACCTCGGCGAGGTGGTGGACGCCTGCCTGTTCGCCCTCGAGAACCCCGATGTCGACTCCGAGACGCTGATGCAGTTCGTGAAGGGCCCAGACTTCCCGACCGGCGGTTTCCTGGTCGGGTCGACCGGGTACAAGGAGGCGCTCGCCTCGGGTCGAGGTTCGGTCAAGATCCGGGCAGTCGCCGACGTCGTGGAGGGCAAGCGGGGCCGCCCCGCCATCGTCGTCACGGAACTCCCCTATCAGGTCTCCATCGAGCGGGTGATCTCCAAGATCAAGCAGTTGGTGGACGACAAGCGACTCGCCGGCATCGCGGACGTCCGCAACGAGTCGTCGTCGAGGGTGGGGATCCGTCTCGTCATCGAGTTGAAGGCGTCCGCCGTCCCCCAGGTCGTCCTCAACCAACTGTTCAAGAACACCCCGCTGCAGGACAGCTTCGGATACAACGTGGTCGCTCTGGTCGATGGGGTTCCCCGCACGCTCAACCTCGCCGACATGGTCGGGTACTACCTGGACCACCAGATGGAGGTCATCGAGCGGCGAACCAACTTCCGGCTCGAGAAGGCACAGGATCGGGCCCACATCCTCGAAGGTCTCATCGTCGCCGTCGACAACATCGACGAGGTGATCGCCATTATCAGGGGCGCCGCCGACACGGCCTCGGCCCGTGCCGCCCTCATCGAGCGTTTCGAGCTCTCCGAGAAACAGGCATCGGCGATTCTCGAGATGCGCCTGCGACAGCTGACCGCCCTCGAGGTGTCGAAGCTCAGGGACGAGCTGGCCGCCCTTCGCGAGCTGATCGCCGAACTCGAGTCGATCCTCGCAGACCCGGCCCGACGCCGCTCCATCATCCGCGAAGAGCTCGAGGAGATAAAGGAAAAGCACGC
>JBFGRR010000241.1:0-2988 GCA_041567215.1 Acidimicrobiia bacterium
CCCGACGCACAGGTTGTGGTAGCTCGTGTCGGCCCGGCCGATTCCGCCGACGACCTTGTGGCTGCCCGGGTTCTCGGAGTGGCGCCCGATCACGGCTGCGGCACCGCCGGATCCGAGCGTGAGCGACGCGAACTCGGCGAATAGGTCGGCGAGTGTGGAGTCGGGACCGGCGAGCCTGGCGAGGGTCCTCTCCTGGGTCAGCCGGCTCCCCTCGCCATCGACGACCAGCGCGTACTCGATCTGGCCGGCGTCGATCATGTTCCCGGCGACCTGGAGCGCGTTGATGAATCCCAGGCAGGCGTTGGACAGATCGAAGTTGAGGCACCAGCTGGGCAGATCGAGCGCATTGTGAACGGTGACCGCCGAGGATGGCTCCAGCCGATCACGGCACACCGAGGTGTCGATCAGGAGACCGATCTGGTCGATTCGGATGCCGGCGGCCTCGATCGCCTTGGCCCCGGCCGCGGCGGCGGCGTCCGTGAAGAGGTGCCCTACCGGCCACCAGCGCCGCTCACGGATGCCGGCGAGGTTCTCGAGCAGACCGGGTTGAGCACCCACACGCTCATAGGTGTCCGCCAGGATCTCGTCGAAAGACGCAGAGGTGACCACCTCGGGCGCATCGACGTGGGCCACGGATACGAGGGCGGTGTCTTTCAGGTTGAAATCGGCGTTACCGGACATCGATGTCTTTCGAGGGAGAGGGGATTGTCGCAGGATCTGAACCGATCCGGTGCCGGCAAGAGTAGACGCATGTGCGGTCCGCCGGTGCCACTCACACGCGCCCGGCGACCGGCGCCACACCCGCCATCGGCCTGGCGGCCCGCTCGCTCCGGACTACCGAGCTGCCACATTCGCGCCGAAACCCCCGCTGTGCGGGGGTTTCGCTCGGTAGCCCCGACCAGATTTGAACTGGCGTTACCGGCTTGAGAGGCCGGCGTCCTAGGCCGCTAGACGACGGGGCCGTTGTCCCGAACCGAGGTCCGGAAGCTCGGGGGGAAGGACTTGAACCCTCAATAACAGGGCCAGAACCTGTCGTGTTGCCTATTACACCACCCCCGATCGCGGGACGACCAGCAGTCGCACCGGAGGGAGCGACAGCATACCCGGATTTCACCTGCATCTGCCAGTCAGCCACGGGGATCCACCGTTCGGCTGCGGGTGGCCCGAAAGCGCGGATCCGCCACACTGCGGAGCCCCATCGACACCAGATAGAAGGCGGCCGCCAGCAGGCTGAGAGCCAGCGAGGGCGGGATCAGGGCGTTCCAAACCGGCTGGCCGGTCGCCGGGTTTGGGAAGGCGATCCCGTAGTAGACCATCGTCCCCCAGTTGACGCGAGTCCCGGTCTGGCCGAGGAACGACGCGAATCCATCGGCGACGATCGCGCCCACCACCGACAGCATCATGTAGAGGGCGCCAAGCGGGTAGAGATGCGGCAGGAGGTGCCTGGTGAGGATCCGCCATCGCCGGCATCCGGCCACTCTGGCTGCATCGATGAAGGGTGAAGCCAGCGTCTTCAGGGCCTGCGACCGGATGACGATCGCTCCTGCGCCGACACCCGTGATGAGGCCGTAGACGAGCCCGAAGGCCACCGGTCCGAGGTCCTGAGACCGCTCCGACGTTCCGATGATCAGCATGAAGATCGGTGCAGGAAGGAGGAGAAAGGCGTCGGAGATCCTCGACAGGACGCGGTCCACCCATCCGGAGAAGACGGCACCGAGGGCTCCCACGATCACCGAGACGACCGCCGTGGTGAGGGCCGCGACCACAGCCAGTACCCAGGTCGGGCCTGCCCCTTCGAGCAACTGCGAGAGCACGTCCCGACCCAGCGAGTCCGTACCCAGCCAGTGCCCGCTTCCGGGCGCCGACGGGTGGATCAGATCGGGGTCGTACCCCGTCACGGGGTGATAGACCCCACTGGCGAGGACGGTTCCGACCAGGAATGGATAGGCGGCGGCGACCAGACCGAACAGACCGATGATCGACACTCCGATAACGGCCAGACGGTTGCGGGCGAATTCCCGGGTCGAATCGCCGAGCAGGCGGAGGCGAGCCCGCACCACCGGTCTCATGAGGCCACCGGTCGTGAGATGCGGGCGTCGAGGGCGTAGAGCGCCAGGTCGAGGCCGATGCGCACCACGAGCGTCATCAAACCGACGATCGCCAGCGTGGAGATCACCACGGGGATGTCCTGGGACTCGATGGCTCTGAACAGGAAGGACCCGATCCCGGGCCACCCCACTGCGCGCTCGATGATCACCAAGCCGGTGAGGAGGTAGGGGATGCTCACCGCCAGCCGTGACACGACCGCCAGCGATGCGTTGCGAGCCACGTGGCGATCCCGGACGGCACGCTCGCTCAAACCCTTGGCGCGGGCAGTCATCACGAAGTCGTCGTGCAGCACCCCGACCATGCCCGTCTGCATGATCAGCATGAACTCGCCGAACGCGAGCGCCGTGAAGGCGACCAGCGGGAGCATCGCCTCGAAGAAGACGTCGGCAGCCTGAACGAGCATGTCCGTCTGCGCCATGGCGATGGCGGAGAGCACTGCCGTCAGGCCAACCTGAACCGAGGATGGCACCCTCCGGCGCCGCCGACGCCATACGGCCCACGCGAGCAACCCGGCGAGGAGGGCGGCACCCGCGACAGCGATCGTCATGCGGACGAGTACCTGATTCTCCGTGAGCGGGAAGTCCGCCCAGATCTGCCGCGAGCTCAACCCGAGGATGTCTGTGCGAGCCCTGCGAAGTCGTATCGCCAGAAAGGTGGTCACGACGAACCCGAGGAACGGTGGGAAGAGACTCGAGACGCCGATCCCGGCGAAGGTCAGCCCATCGGACACCGCCGAACGCTTCCACCCGGTGACCCGGCCGAGCCACTGGCCGATGGCATAGGCAAGCAACAGGCCGACGAAGAACACGAACACGGTTGGGGCGATGACCTGGCCGAGCTGACGCGAGACGCCGCCACCGAACGTCGAGACACCCAGCC
>JBFGRR010000242.1:0-2984 GCA_041567215.1 Acidimicrobiia bacterium
ATTGCGATCGCCATTCCCTTCCACCGGTCCCAGGTCGACTTGGTGAAGACGGTGGCGAACATCAGGAGGTCACCTCGTCCCGGTAATAGGTGAGGAAGATCTCCTCGAGATCGGCCTCGTGAGTTGAGATGTCCACGACGTCGTAGTTGTGCAGCATCCTCAGGAGCACATCCATCTTGCCGTCGTAGGACAAGACCGCGCGATGGTCCTCCACCCTCAACTCCCGCACGCCGGGAACGGGTCGCAGAGCATCGGCAGGCACCTCGGACCCGAACTCCAGCTCGATGGTGCGGATGGCCTTCGAACGCAGCCCCGCGACCGACTCGAGTGCGATGAGCCGCCCGTGGCGGATGATCCCGACCCGGTCGGCGACCCGCTGCACCTCGGAGAGCGTGTGGCTGGAGAGGAACACGGTGGACCCTGCCGCTGCCACCTCGCGCATCATCGCCTGGAACTCCCGCTGGACCAGCGGATCGAGGCCGGAGCTGGGCTCATCCATGATGAGGACCTCCGGTCGGTTCATGAACGCCTGGATGACGCCCACCTTCTGGCGGTTGCCGGAGGACAGGTCGCCGACCTTCTTGTCGAGGTCGGCATCGAGCCTCTCGGCCAGTTCACCTACGTACGACCAGTCCACACCGCCGCGCAAGTTGGCGAAATAGGTGAGGGTGTCGCGCCCCGAGAGGTTGGGGTACATCGCCAGGTCGCCAGGCACGTATCCGATGTGCCGGCGGATCTCCACAGACTGGGTGTGCGAGTCGAGGCCGAGGATCGACACCTTTCCACTCGTGGGACGGATCTCGTCGAGCATCGTTCGGATCGTTGTGGTCTTGCCGGCGCCGTTGGGCCCCAGAAACCCGAAGACCTCACCGGCCCGCACATCGAGGTCCAGATCGATGAGGGCCTCGACATCGCCGTAGTGTTTGGTGAGCCCCTCGGCGTGAATGGTGATCTGGCTGTTCATGACGCTCCTCGGTCGGGAGCGGCCGACGATCGGTCGCGATCGTCGAGGGTAATGCCCGGCATCTGACCTTCTCGACTCTTCACGTTGGCAGGGTCCGCAGCTAGCTTGTTCGCCAGACGGACAGGGGGATCGATGAGACGACTGGTTCTGGTGCTCGCATGGATGCTCCTCTTCACCGGCGGCGCTCAAGCCGTCTCATCGGCGCCCGGCGGATCCTTCATCGACGACGACGGCTCGGTTCACGAAGGCGCCATAGAGGCCATCAGAACGGCGAGTATCACCACGGGTTGCGACCCGGTCGGTGACCGCTACTGCCCCAAAGACCCGGTGACGCGAGCCGAGATGGCGGTCTTCTTGGTGAGAGCGCTTGGTGAGACTCCGGGCTCCTATCAGGGCCTATTCGTAGACGTGCCCGCGGGGACCTTCTACTCGACTGCGGTCGAGAGGATCTCCGAACTCGGTATCACTGTCGGTGCCGGGAGTGGCCGCTACAACCCGCAAGGTCTGGTGACCCGCGCCGAGATGGCCGCGTTCCTGACCAGAGCTCTCGGTGAGGCACCTTTGGCCGTCGCCCCGATCTTCGTGGATGTCGATCCAGCGGCTTGGTACGCAGGTTTCGTCGCCCGGATCCACGAGCTGGGAATAACCGCCGGGTGTGACGTCGATCCGGCCCGGTACTGCCCTGCCGGTGCCGTGACCCGCGCCGAGATGGCGTCATTCCTGGCCCGTGCGTTCGGCCTGGCACTCGAGCAACCACCGCCTCGGCCGTCGGTTCAAGGTCTGAGTCTCCGGCTCCAGACGGTTGCTTCGGGGTTGGCATCGCCGATCTTCGTTGACGCACCGGCCGGCGACGACCGGCTCTTCGTCGTCGAACGGGGCGGGCGGATCAAGATCCTCGCCGGTGGTTCGGTGCTTCCGACGCCGTTCCTGGACATCGCCGGTCTGGTCGGAAGCGGTGGTGAAGGGGGCTTGTTGGGCCTGGCGTTCCATCCCGGGTATGCGAGCAACGGCCGGTTCTTCGTGTCATACACAGACACGAGCGGTGACTCCCGCATCGTGGAGTACGCCGCGTCGCCCAACCCGAACGTGGCCAACCCGGGCAGTGCCCGGCCGCTCCTCTTCGTCGACCAGCCCGCCTCTAACCACAACGGAGGGATGATCGCCTTCGGACCCGACGGCAAGCTGTATGTGGGTCTCGGCGATGGGGGAGAAGGGGGCGACACCTACAAGCAGGGCCAGCGCCCCGACACCCTTCTCGCAACAATCACCCGGCTCGATGTGGACACCGGCGCCACCAGCCTGTTCGCCTACGGGGTGAGGAATCCCTGGCGTTTCTCCATCGACGGGCAGCGTTTCTACATCGGAGACGTCGGCCAGGGGGCTCGCGAGGAGGTCGACGTGATCTCCACCTTCCAGTCGGGCGCGAACCTCGGATGGTCGGTGATGGAGGGCTCGCTGTGCTTTGGCGCCTCGACCTGCAACAAGACCGGCCTCATCCTCCCGGTGCTCGAGTACACCCATGCCGAAGGGTGTTCGATCACCGGCGGTGTGGTCTACCGAGGCTCCGCCATTCCGGAACTCGATGGGCACTATTACTACGGCGACTTCTGCAAGGGATTCGTGCGCTCGTTCCGTTACACCGGCGGTGTCGCGGACGCTCGGCTGTGGCCGTTCACGGTGGGCAGGCTGGTCTCTTTCGGTGTGGACGGGTCCGGGGAGGTCTATGTGGTCTCCCTGGACGGGAGTGTCTCGAAGATCGTGCGCGGCTGACCCGAGGCAGTGAGGGGCGCCGACGGGCCACCCGAACCGCTAGCGGTCGAGGGTCAAGACCAGGAGACAGTCCCGGTGAGGGTGGGGAATCACTGCCATCGGCTGGCCATAGACCGCCGAGAGGCTGGCCGCCGTCAGCACATCGGCGGGGGCACCTGTGGCCACGGTTCGACCGCGATCGAGCAGAAGTATCTGATCGGCGTGGGCGGCGGCGAGGTTCAGATCGTGGACGGCGGTGACGATCGTCGCA
>JBFGRR010000243.1:0-2984 GCA_041567215.1 Acidimicrobiia bacterium
AGGCGGCCGGCAGGCCGGGAACCACGTCGGCGATGCGAACTCCATCCGAGAGGATCGGCAGATCGAGCCCGAGCCGCTCCAGGGCCACGCTTATGGCGGTCTCCTTGGACCGATCCATCTGCGCCAGACCACGCCTTCGGAAGTCCTCGTCGGATTCGTCGGGTTGCCTGAGCAGCTCGGCTCTCACCAGGTCGATGGAGGGGTCGAGGACAGCCGACAGCGCCTCGTAGGGATTCACCTCCTGGACCGAAACGGTGAGCATCAGCATCTCCCCCTTGGGGAGGTAGATCTCGACACCCTCGGAGACCGTGATCGAGTCCTGGGCATCCCCGACCGGTCCAGGTGAGAACGCGTAGTAGGGAAGGCCGACCGACCAGGCGCCAACCGCGAGGCCGACCACCAGGAAGAGTCCGATCACCGTCGGCAACGGCCAGCGGGGCATCTTGGGCATCGGCGAGATGCTATCTGGCGGCCCGCGATAGGCACACCGGCCTACAATCCGGCGCCCACGTGACGGAGGTCTGCAGGTGTTGACGCTCGCCCCCAAGGTTCTCGCAGCCCGGGTCGTTCCCCGGTCGAAGACGAGTGCCGTCGTTCTCACGATCGCGTTCGCAGCGCTGACCGCGCTGGCAGCGCAATGGCGCTTCTACCTTCCGTTCACGCCCATACCGATCACTGGGCAGACCTTCGCGGTGTTGCTCTCGGGGGCTGCCCTCGGGTGGAGGCTGGGTGGCACGTCGCAGATCGTCTATGTCGGAGCGGGATTGGTCGGGCTGCCGGTGTTCGCCGGTGGAGGGTCCGGATTCGAGACCATCACCGGCGCCAGCGGCGGTTACCTGGTGGGCTTCGTGATCGCAGCAGCCCTGGTGGGCCATCTGGCCGAGCGAGGCCAGGACCGGCGAGTGGACACTGCGGCGGCGGCGTTCCTCCTCGGATCGGTGACCATCTACCTCTTCGGTGTGGCATGGCTGATGCAGGTGACCGGATGGGACCTCCCCGAGGCGATGGCGAAGGGAGTGGCACCCTTCGTGGTCGGGGATCTGGTCAAGGCCGGCTTTGCAGCTCTGGCCCTCCCGGCCGTGTGGAGGATGGTCGGCGACCGAAACTGACCTAGCCCTCGGAGAACTCCTCGCCGAGATAGGCCTTGATGACGTCCGGGTTGCGCTGGATCTCCTCCGGCGCCCCGGTGGCGATCGGCTTTCCGAAGTCGACAACCAGGATCCGATCGGCGATGTCCATGACCAGGCCCATGTCGTGTTCGACGAGGATTATCGAGATCCCCAACTCATCCTGGATGTCGAGGATGAAACGGGCCATGTCCTCGGTCTCTTCCAGGTTCATCCCGGCGACCGGCTCGTCCAGCAGCAGCAGTTCCGGCCCCATCGCCAGCGCCCGGCCCAGTTCGACCCGCTTCTGTACGCCGTATGGGAGCATCCCGACGGGGTGCTTCCTCCACTTCTCGATCTCGAGGAAGTCCACGATGTCTTCGACCTTGAAACGGTTCTCCAGCTCTTCCCTCTTCGACTTGAAGATCCAGAACCCGTTGAGCAGCCAGCTGGTCTTCATCTGAACGTGGCGCCCCGAGAGGATGTTCTCGAGGACGGTCATGTGTGGAAACAGGGCAATGTTCTGGAAGGTCCTGGCAATGCCCAATTCGGCGGTCTTGTTGGGTTTGATACCCATCATCGACTCGCCCTTCCAGAGGATGTCTCCCTCCTGGGGACGGTAGACCTGATTGATGCAGTTGAAGATGGAGGTCTTGCCTGCCCCATTCGGCCCGATGATCGCGAAGAGCTCGCCCTCATCCACGTGGAACGACACCCCATCGATAGCCCGCACTCCCTTGAACGAGAGGCGGAGTTCTCGAGCCTCGAGGAGCCGAGTCATGACAGCCACCTCTTGCGGCGCTTGTAGTGCTTGACCTCGCGGAAGGACTTGCGCTCGCCCTCGCCGTGGAGTCCGAGGTAGAACTCCTGGACGTCCTCGTCCTTGAGCAGTTTCTGGGGGTCTCCGTCCATCACCATCTTGCCGGTCTCCATGATGTAGCCATGGTGGGCGATCGACAGCGCCATGGTGGCGTTCTGCTCGATGAGCAGGACGGCGGTTCCCTGCTGGTTGATCTCGACGACGATGTCGCGGATCTGCTGGACCAGCTTGGGGGCCAGGCCGAGAGAAGGTTCGTCGAGGATCAACAGCCGCGGTGACTGCATCAGCGCCCGCCCGATTGCGAGCATCTGCTGCTCTCCACCGGACATGTAGCCGGCGACCGACTTGCGCCGGTCTTTGAGGAGCGGGAACAGAGTCATCACCCGGTCGTAGGCGGCCCTCACCTCGGCCTTGTTTCGATTCGTATACGCACCGGCCTCGAGGTTTTCGTCGACCGTCAGTTCGACGAATACTCGCCTACCTTCCATCACCTGGCTCACGCCGAGCTTCACGATCGCGCTCGGATCCATGTGGGTGATGTCCTGGCCGTCGAGGTTGATGTGACCCTTGGTGACGTCGCCTTCGTGCACGTCGAGCAGACCGGTTATCGCCCGCATGGTCGTGGTCTTGCCGGCTCCGTTGGCTCCCAGGAGGGCGACGATCTGGCCGTCACCGACCTCGAGGGAGATCCCGCGCAGCACCAGGATCACGTCGTTGTAGACGACCTCCAGGTTGGCGACTTCCAGCATGTTCCTCTCTTCGACCGCTCAATGGTGCGCCCGTCACCGGGCGCACCCTTCAACGTTCGATTCGATCAGCCGAGCTTGTAGCAGGCCTCCGTGAAGTTGAAGTTCTTGGCGATCTCCGACACGTATTCAGCCTCGAGGACCTTCGTGCCTGTTGCAGCAGTCAGATCCACACCGAGGATGTAGACGGCTCGCTGCACCGTCGAGTTGGCGTCGCCCACATAACCCTGGGCGGGGCCAAGGCCGTCGAAGTCGACGTTCTCCAGCGACTTCGCAGCGGCCAGCACTCCCGCCTGGGTCATGTCGCCGTTG
>JBFGRR010000244.1:0-2971 GCA_041567215.1 Acidimicrobiia bacterium
CCGCAGGGGACCGAGATGAACCCGGTCGTGTGGCAACCGCAACGGGACGGGAGGTCCAACACGGAGAGGTTCATGGCGCGGCACGGCATCGCCGACTACCAGTCCCTGCTCGAACGTTCGCTCGCGGATCCCGAATGGTTCTGGGCCGAAGTGATCGAATTCCTCGGCATCCCCTTTCAACGGCGATTCACCAAGGTGCGGGATGCCACCAACGGGCGTCCATGGACGACTTGGTTCACCGACGGACAGGTGAACCTGTCCGAGGCGTGTGTGGACCGATGGGCACGCGAGACTCCCCACCAGACGGCCATCATCGGCGTCCGCGAGGAGGGGGAAGGCACCTCGCTCAGCTTCGCCGAGCTCTTCGATCTGGTTGGTCGGGCGGCGGGTGGTCTCCAACAAGTCGGCGTCGGCCCGGGTGACGCGGTGGCCGTGTATCTCCCGATGTCGCCGGAGGCGGTCGTCGCATTCCTCGCCATCGCCAGGGTTGGAGCCATCTTCATCCCGATCTTCTCGGGATACGGCGCCGACGCAGTTGCCGCCCGACTCACCGACCCGCGGCCGAGAGCGCTGATCTGTGCCGACGGCTTCACCCGTCGGGGAAGACCGATCCCGATGAAGGAAACGGCCGACGAAGCGGTGGACATCGCAGGCGGCATCGAGAAGGTGGTCGTCGTCGATTACTCCGGCCTCGCTCACGAATGGACCGACGGACGCGATGTCCGCTGGGAAGACCTCACGAGCGCAGATCCGGTTCCCGCAGCGGCCACCGACGCCGAGCATCCAGTGCTCCTGGCGTACACCTCGGGAACGACGGGGCGCCCAAAGGGCGCCATCCACGTGCATGGTGGCCTGACCGTGAAATTGGCTCAGGAGGGAGCCTTCCAAGCCGAGATCGAAGCCGGCGACCGGATCATGTGGGTCACCGACATGGGCTGGATAATGGGCCCGTGGATGGTGGTCGCCGGACTGGCAAACGGCGCCGGTCTGGTCACCTTCGACGGCGCCCCCGACCATCCGGGCGCCGACCGGATCTGGGAGATCGTGGCCACCAACCGCATCACCTTCCTGGGCATCTCACCAACCCTGATCCGCGCCTTGGCCCCCCATGGTGCGGAGATCGCCCGCCCCCACGACCTGACATCCCTGAAGGCGTTCGGATCAACCGGAGAACCCTGGAACCCGGATCCGTGGTGGTGGTTGTTCCGCGACGTCGGATCCGAGTCCGTGCCCATCGTCAACATCTCGGGGGGAACGGAGATAGGCGCTTGCATCCTCTCGGTGAACCTGCTGCAGGGTCTCAAACCGACCTCCCTGGGAGGCCCGTCACTCGGCATGGACGCCGACGTCTTCGACGCGAGTGGAAAACCCCTGCGCGGAGAGGTGGGCGAGCTGGTCATCAAGGAGGCCTGGCCAGGCATGACCCGGGGTTTCTGGGGAGAACCCGACCGCTACATCGAGACTTACTGGAGCCGCTGGGAAGGTGTATGGGTCCACGGCGATTGGGCCTCGGTGGACGCCGACGGCTTCTGGTATCTCCACGGCCGTTCGGACGACACTCTGAACATCGCCGGCAAGCGCATCGGGCCGGCCGAGATCGAGTCTGCCGCCGTCGCTCTTCCGGAGGTGGTGATGGCAGCAGCCATCGGTATACCGGACGAGATCAAGGGAGAGACCGTCGTCGTGTATGTCGTGCCTGCAGCGGGCGCAGCCGTAGCCGGCCTGGAGCAACGGACCTCCGATGCCATCGCGGCCACGCTGGGTAAGGCGTTTCGACCAAAGCAGGTCGTCCTCGTGTCCGACCTTCCCAAGACGCGATCGGCCAAGATCATGCGCCGTGTCATAAGGGCTCTCGCCGTGGGTGAACCCCCCGGCGACCTCTCCTCCCTGGAAAACCCCGCTTCGCTCGAGGGAATCACCAGGCTGTGAGCAACTGGGATCCGGCTCGGTACCTGGCCTTCGGCGATCTGCGCCTGTTGCCCGGCCTCGACCTGATCGACGCCATCCCCAGGACAGACCCGCGCCGGATCGTCGACCTCGGGTGCGGAGCGGGCAAGCTCACCGCGCTGCTCGCCTCGAAATGGCCCAACGCCTCCGTCGTGGGCGTCGACTCGTCCGAAGACATGCTCGCCGAGGCAAAGCGCTCGTACCCGCGCCTCGAGTGGCGTCACGGCCGGATCGAGGATTGGGATGATGACGTCGACCTTATCTTCTCCAATGCCTGCCTCCACTGGCTCGACCGGCACGAGGAGCTGTTCCCCCGTCTGCGGGCGCGATTGCGACCGAACGGGGTCATGGCGGTCCAGATGCCGTGCAACTGGACCGAACCAACGCACACGATCCCCGCCGAGATCCTCGATCAGGACGGCTGGCCTGCAGACGCCCGTGCCGCGCTCCCCCGCGACCGCGTGGCGGCTGCGGACAGCTACCGGGGCTGGATTCCGGGCGCCGAGGTCTGGGAGACCACCTACGAACAGCGGTTGGCCGGCCACGACCCGGTGTGGGAATGGGGTATGGGGTCTTTCCTGCGGCCGGTGTGGGCAGCGCTCGGGCCCGATGCCCGCAGGCGCTTCGAGACATCCTGCAAGACGGCTTATCGCTCCGCCTATCCGCGCCAGGCCGACGGCACCACGGTCCTCCCGTATCGCCGGCTGTTCATCGTCGCTATTTCGGCGCCATCCTGATACCCCCGTCCATCCTGATGGTCTCACCGTTCATGTAGTCGTGAGTGAGCAGGAAGTGGGCGAGTTCGGCGTACTCATCGGGTACACCAAGACGCTTCGGGAACAGGACCTGCTCTGCCAGGGATGCCTTGGCAGGCTCGGGGAGGCCGGCCAGGAGAGGGGTGTCGATGAGTCCCGGTGCGATCGTGTTCACCCTGACACCGACCGATGAGAGATCCCGGGCCACCGGAAGAGTCATCCCGACTATGCCGCCCTTGGAAGCCGAGTATGCGGCCTGCCCGATCTGC
>JBFGRR010000245.1:0-2967 GCA_041567215.1 Acidimicrobiia bacterium
ATTCCGCCCAGAAGTCGACGAGAACGGTCTCGTTGTCCTTGATCGTGTCGTTGAAAGTGTCGAGGGTGAGTTCGACGGTTGCCAATTAGTACTCCTTTGGTTCCGCTTTCCCAACGCCGCGCCACCTCCATTCATTCCATCCGGCGAATACCTCCGATGGTATAGTTACGTCACTGTGACGGAAACATACCGGAGGAAGTGTGCCTGGTGTGGGGGGCTGTTCGCGGTGAGCCGGGGCCCGGGACGGCCTCCAGACTATTGCAGGCGCTCGCATCGCCAGCGTGCCTTCGAGTCGAGGCGTCTGGCCAGGGTGCACCAGCTCGGCGAAGACGACGTGCTGGTCTCCAAGGCGTCGTTCGAAGCGATCCGGGATCTCATGTACAGGATCGAGGCCGCCCTACAGGACGTCGACAGCGATCTCGGCTCGGGCGCCGACCCAGAGGAGTATCGGGTGGCCCTCTGGCATCTCTACCAGGCTGCCGGTGATGTCAGGGCGTTCTCTTTCGAGCCGAAGGCCGTCGGCTGAATCACCAGGCTAATGCTGATAATGTGTATTATCCGCCCTACATGACGGATCTCGCCCACCTGAGCAACGAGTGGCTGGACTGGAAGAACACCTCCAAGCCATCCCCCGCCACCCTGCGCGCCCGAACGGCCGATCTCTCGGTGATCGGGATGATCCTCTCGCTGAACGCAGGCATTCGCCCTGAAGACTCCACGATCGCAGCGACACTCGGGGGCCTGGGTCCGTCAGACCTCACCGAGGAGAACGTCACCCGGGCGTTCGCCGCCTACGCCAAAACGCACTCCTCTGCGTCGATCCGCCGTTGCCGGTCCACCTGGAGCGGCTTCTGCCGCTGGCTGGTCGTGCATCGCAAGCTGCTCGAGGCCAACCCTCTCGAGTTCGTCGAACCACCCGCGGCCAAGCGGTGGCGACCGAAGCCCATCTCCGAAGAGGACCTGGCCCGCGTGATCACGGCTGCCCAGACGCCGTCGACACGGGCCCGCAACCCGTGGCCGGAAGTCGAACAGGCAATGTGTGCCCTGTTCGTGGGTGCCGGCGTGCGAGTCTCGGAGGCGATCTCGATCAGGGTCGGAGACATCCGCCGCTCCCCCACCGAGATGGCGAAGCTATCGGTCACCGGCAAGGGCGGGGTGACCAGGACCGTTCCCCTCCCACCCGAGGTGGTGGCGGTTCTCGACCGATATCTCGAGTCACGAAGAGAGCGGATGGGGCCCGTCGAGCCTACGGCCAGGCTTCTGGTGCGCACCGACGGTCGGCCATTCACGCCGAAGGCCGTCGACTACATGGTCTCTGGATGGTTCAGACGTGCCGGCGTCGCCCCTCCCCCGGGTGCGCTGGCCCACTCGCTACGCCACACCTATGCCACTCTGCTCGTAGAGCAGTCGGGCTCGGTCCCGGAGGTTCAGCGCCTGCTCGGCCATGCCAACCTCCAGACCACCCAGGCTTACATCGATGTCGCAGGGAGGGGGGTCGAGGAGACGGCGATGGCGAACCCGACCCGAAAGCTCCTCGGCGATACCATCACAGGGTGACTCCTCTCCCCCGCCACCTTCTCCCCGACACGGCAGCCGTGGGTCCCGCGGGCCAGTTGATGATCGGTGGATGCGACACTCTCGAACTGGCCAGGGAATACGGCACCCCGCTCTTCGTTTACGACGAGACCCACCTGCGAGCCCGCTGCAGGGAAGCGGTTGCGGTGTTCGGAGACGGGGCCATCTACGCGGCCAAGGCGTTTCTCTGCACGGCCATGGCCCGACTGGCGAACGAGGAGGGGATGCGCCTGGACGTTGCCACCGGCGGAGAGATGCATGTCGCCCTGAGGGCGGGCGTGCCCGCCTCCGACCTCGTGTTCCATGGCAACAACAAATCGGTTGTCGAACTCGAGGCCGCCGTCGAAGCCGGTGTCGGGCGTATCGTCGTCGACAGCTTCGAGGAGATCGACCGGCTCGAGGCGATCGGGAAACCCGCCTCGGTCCTGATGCGGATCACCCCCGGCGTCGAAGCCCACACCCACGAGTACGTGGCCACCGGCCACGACGACACCAAGTTCGGCTTCACCGTGTCGACAGGCGCCGCTCGTGATGCCGCCGAGCGGTTGATGCGGTCATCGGTGCTCGAACTCGAAGGGGTGCACGCCCACATCGGGTCACAGGTCTTTCGCGCCGAATCCCACGCCGAGGCACTGGCGGTCGTCGCCGACTTCGCCGCGCCGCTCGGGGTGGCGGAGGTGTGCATCGGTGGAGGTCTGGGTGTGGCCTACGTGGCCGGCGAGGCGGCACCCACCATCACCGAGTGGGGACAGTCGCTGCGTCGAGCCGCGGCCCGTGCCGGCTTGGATGCGAAGCTGTCGGCAGAGCCTGGGAGGGCGATCGTGGCCGCAGCTGCAATAACCCTCTACACCGCCGGAACGATCAAGCAGATTCCTGGTGTGCGCACCTACGTGGCGGTGGACGGCGGCATGAGTGACAACCCCCGCCCGGTGCTGTACGGCAGCGGCTACGAGACGTTCCTGCCGAGGGCCGTCGGTGCCGCCCGGACCAGAGAGATCCGCTTGGTTGGCAAACACTGCGAATCCGGCGACATGCTGGTTCGGGAGGGTCTCGTACCCGAAGACCTGGCTCTCGACGACATCATCTCCACACCGGTCACCGGTGCATACGGGCACTCGATGGGCTCGAACTACAACAAGATCCGCCGGCCGGCGGTCGTCTTCGTGGCAGACGCTCAGGCGAGGCTGGTGGTCCGTCGTGAGACGTTCGACGATCTGATGCTCACCGACGTCGGATGAGCGTCCACCCGGTCGATCGCGCTGCCGGCGCGATTTACCTGCTCAAAGGCAAGCGGCTTCGGCTCTTCCCCGAGGGCTGGGGTGAAGACCTGAGCCTCTTCGATCGCTCACCGGGAGGCGAGCCCGAGACGATCGAAGTGAGTTGGTCGGCACC
>JBFGRR010000246.1:0-2912 GCA_041567215.1 Acidimicrobiia bacterium
CCTGCCAAACGACGGATGGGACGTGGCCAAATATCGGATGGGGACGATCACCGTCCCCATCGCCAGTCAGCTCCCCCACGCGGTCGGGTACGGCTATGCATCGATGCTCGAGGGCAGGGACGAGGCCGTCTTGGTCTACTTCGGCGACGGTGCGACTTCTGAGAGCGACTTCCACGCTGCAATGAACTTCGCAGGAGTGTGGAACACCCCGACCATCTTCTTGTGCGCCAACAACGGGTACGCCATCTCCGTCCCGTACTCCAAACAGACGGCTTCGGAGACGATCGCCCAGAAGGCTGTCGCCTACGGATTCGAGGGTGTCCGGGTAGACGGAATGGACCCGCTAGCCGTGTATCAGGCCACCCGGGTCGCGGTCGACAGGGCGCGGGCCGGTGACGGACCCACACTCATCGAGGCGGTCACCTACCGATACGGACCCCATGCCACCGCCGACGACCCCAGCCTCTACCGAACCGAGGACGAGGTCGCGCACTGGAGGGACCTCGACCCGATCGCCCGCCTGCGCAAGTATCTGGAGAAATCCGGCATCTGGGATGAGGGAGCAGACGAGCGGGCAGCCAGGGATGCCCGCGAGATGGTGGAACAGACGATCAACGAGATCGAGGCGCGCCCACTGCCCGGTCGTGACGAAGCCGTGAGGCATGCATTCGAACGAATTCCGGAGGCGCTCGTCGATCAGCTCCACACCATGCAGCGTGCCCATGGCGAACCCGAGACCGAGTTCGCACCCAAGGAGGTGTGGGCGGTCACGACGGACGATCTCCCCGAGGGCCCCACCGAGCGCTGGAACATGGCCGAGGCGATCAACGCCGCCCTCTACCAGGCCCTCGATGGCGATGAGAGGGTGATAGTGCTCGGAGAAGACGTCGGGCTGGTCGGGGGCGTCTTCAGGGTCACCGAAGGGCTCATGGAGGTGTTCGGGGAGAGCCGTGTGATCGACACGCCTCTCAACGAGTCCGGGATCGTCGGCACCGCCGTGGGGATGGCGCTGGCGGGGGCGAGACCGGTGGCCGAGATCCAGTTCGACGGGTTCGTCTACCCGGCGTTCGACCAGATCGTCAGCCACCTGGGCCGCTACCGCTACCGCTCGCGGGGCAACATCGCGGTGCCGGTGATCGTGCGCTTCCCCACCGGCGCCGGGATCGGCGCCCATGAGCATCACTGCGACAGCCCGGAGGCGTACTTCGTGCACGCCCCCGGTCTCGTGGTGGTGTGCCCAACGACGCCTCGCGACGCCAAGGGTCTCCTCACTGCAGCCCTGGAGGGGCACGACCCGGTGATCTTCCTCGAACCCAAGGTTCTCTACCGGGCCGGAAGAGAGGACGTCCCGCTCGATCGGTACACCGTGCCCATCGGCCGGGCAGCCATAAGGAGACAGGGTTCCGACGTCACGGTGGTCACCTACGGGGCGATGGTGAGAGTCGCGATGGACGCGGCCGGCGCGACCGAGCGGGAAGGGATATCCGTCGAGGTGATCGACCTCCGCACCCTCTTCCCGTGGGATCAGGAGACGGTGTTCGGATCCGTGCTCAAGACGGGCCGCCTGGTCGTCCTGCAGGAGCCCCAGAGAACCGCCGGTGTGGCGGCCGAGATCGCCGCGACCATCGCCGAGGAAGCAATGTATTCGTTGCAGGGGCCGATCGTCAGGATCGCCGGTTTCGACGCTCCTTGGCCGCAATTCGCCATCGAGAAGCACGCCCTCATCGATACCGAGAGGGTGATCGCCGGGATTCGCCAGGCGGTGTCGGGTTGATCGACCTCTTCGATCCCCGCTGTGCGGGATTCGCCCTGGAGGGACGAAACGGCGATGCGGTCGTCTTGATCCACGGGTTCACGGGCGCACCCACCCACTTCCGTTTGATGGCCGGCGAACTCAACCAGCGCGGGTACACGGTGGTCACCCCTCTGCTGGCCGGCCACGGCACATCGATCGAGGACATGGCGACCACCTGCGCCGCCGACTGGCTCGAATCGGCGCGGCGGGCGATAGCGACGGTTGGCGACCATCCCCGCCTCCACCTCGTCGGCCTCTCCATGGGCGGCCTCCTCGGTCTGTTGTGCGCGGGCCCAACCGGGGCGACCAGCGTCACCACCATCAACGCCCCGGTCCATTTCCGCGATCGGAGTATCCACCTGACTCCCTTCGTGCACCGGCTCCGTCCGCGCACGGAAAGACCGATCGAAGAGCCACCACCGTTCGACTCGGAGGCCGACGGACTGTGGCTCACCTATGAGGGATTCCCGACCAGGGCGGCGGCAGACCTCCTTCGCCTGTCTCGCCAGGCACGGCGCGCAGCCGGTCGGCTCCGCAGGCCGAGCCTCGTCGTGCAGTCCCTCGCCGACGAGGCGGTTCACCCCCGCAGCGGCATCGCGCTCTCCCGTGCCCTGGGATCCGGGTCCCGGCTGCTCTGGCTGGAGCGTTCACGCCACAACGCCCTCCTCGACATCGAGAGGGAGATCATCCACGCGGCCGTTCTCGACCTCATGGAGGGCACATGACGACCGTGGCCGTCTTTGGCGCCTCTTCGGCCAGTCCTGGAGACGCGCAGTACGAGCAGGCGGTCCGCCTTGGTCGCCTGCTCGCCCGCGCCGGAATGGTGGTGGCCAACGGTGGGTACGGAGGAACCATGGAGGCGGTCTCGGCAGGAGCCCGCCAGGAGGGTGGCGAAGTGGTCGGCGTGCTTGCGCCCTCCGTGTTTCCTGGGCGGAGCGGACCAAACGGACATCTAACTTCTTCGGTGAGCGCATCTTCGATCGGCGAGCGGATTCAGATGCTCGTGAACATGGCCGACGCAGCGGTGACACTTCCCGGCAGCATCGGAACCCTCGCCGAGTTCCTCGTCGCCTGGAACACCGCGTTCGTCGCCGGGTTCAGCGCTGCCAGGCCCATC
>JBFGRR010000247.1:0-2873 GCA_041567215.1 Acidimicrobiia bacterium
AGGAACATGCAGTCAGGCTAGACGGGCTCATTTCGGCCTCTCTAGCCTGCACACGGATGTCTGGTCCTCTTGCCGGTGTGAAGGTCGTCGAGTTGGCGGGGATCGGGCCTGGGCCGTTCTGCGGAATGGTCCTGGCGGATCATGGCGCCGACGTCGTGGTCATCGACAGGCCGGGACCGGGTGCCCTGCCGATTCCCGAGATGGCCCGGCGCGGGCGTCGTTCCGTGGTCATCGACCTGAAGACGGAGCGGGGCCGTGATCTCGCCCTGGGGCTGATCTCCGGGGCGGACGCGATGATCGAGGGCTACCGGCCCGGTGTCGCCGAGCGCCTCGGCCTCGGTCCCGAGCCCTGCATGGCCGCCAATCGACGGCTCGTGTACGGGAGGATGACCGGGTGGGGCCAGGAAGGCCCGCTGCGCGATCGTGCCGGGCACGACATCGACTACATCGCGCTGGCCGGTGCCCTCGGCGCCATCGGCCGCGACAAGCCCACACCGCCCCTCAATCTGATCGGTGACTACGGAGGCGGCGGGTTGCTCCTCGCGTTCGGCGTCGTGGCGGCTCTCCTCGAAGCGAGGTCGACCGGAGAGGGGCGGGTGGTGGACGCGGCGATGGTGGATGGCGCCGCTCTCCTGATGGCTCCGGTCTACGAGCTGGCCGGTGCGGGTCTGTGGCCCGGCGGCCGCGGTGCCAATCTCCTGGATGGGGGCGCTCCCTTCTACGACACCTATGAGACCGCCGACGGACTGTTCATGGCGGTGGGCGCCCTCGAGCCTCAGTTCTTCGCCGAGCTGATCGACCGCATGGGTCTGGACCATGAGGACGTTCCGGATCAGTACCAGGTGTCAGGCTGGCCGAAGATGCGGGAGTTGTTCGCGGCGCGCTTCGCCGAGGAGACCCGAGACGAATGGGTGAGGCGATTCGAGGGCTCGGATGCCTGCGTCGCGCCGGTGATGTCGATGTCCGAGGCGCCCGACCATCCGCACAACCGGCAGAGATCGGTCTTTCTGGAGGTCGGCGGCATCCTCGTGCCCGGCCCGGCCCCCCGTTTCTCCGGTGTGGCGAGGCAGGCTCCATCCCCTGCGCCGAAACACGGTGAACACACGGAGCAGGTGCTCACCGAGCTCGGACTGACGCCGTTGGAGATCAGTACACTCCGCTCATCCGGTGTGGTCCGTTAGGGAAGGATTGACATGTCAGACGAAGCAACGCTCCGTGAGCGCAGGGAGATCGATGCCGTCGTCGAAGGGAAGACCCTCGTCGACTACTTCGACCGCAACGCAGAGCGCTATCCCGACCAGCCTGCCATCCACTGGAAGGAGGGGGACGTCTGGAAGAACCTGACCTGGTCGCAATACCGCAGCCGCGCCCATGAGGCGGCCGCAGGGTTCCTCGCCCTGGGACTCGTGCCGGGCGACTTCGTGGCGATCCAGGCGGGCAACCGCCCCGAGCACGCGCTCGCCGACCTCGGTGCCGTTCACGGCGGCGGCACGGGGGTGACCATCTACTCCACACTCACGTCGTCGCAGGTGCAGTACATCGCCGACAACTGCAGCGCCAAGTTCGCCGTGCTGGAGGACCTCACGTACATGAAGCGTTGGGAGGAGATCAAGGGCTCCCTTCCCAGCCTGCAATACGTGGTCCTGATGGAGGGTGCCGAGAACTACCCGACCACCGATTGGGTCCTCTCCTGGGAGGACCTGCTCGCCAAGGGTCGTGAGGCCCTGGCAGCCGACGCCGATCTGGTGGCGCGGACCCGGGCCACGATCACGCCGGAGACCCTCGCCACGCTGATCTACACATCGGGCACGACCGGCACCCCGAAGGGCGTCATGATCACCAACTACAACGTGGCTTGGACGGCCGAGACGCTGCGCAGGTCGGTCAATCCCCCTGCCAACCCGCGGCTCGTGTCCTATCTGCCGCTCGCCCACATCGCCGAACGTGTGGCCACCCACTACACGGGGATCTACCTCGCAGGTGAGGTGTATTACTGCCCTGACCTGAGCCAGGTGCTCGACTACATCCAGAAGGCGAAGCCGCAGATCTTCTTTGCGGTGCCTCGGGTTTGGGAGAAGTTCCACTCCCGGCTCGTTGGGCGTTTCGAAGAGAACGAGAAAAAGGACCTGATTTACAAGGCGCTCGACAACGCCCTGGCGGTGAAGCGCGCCGAACAGGAGGGGAGGAGCGCAGGGTTGCTCCCCAAGCTGAAGGCGACGGTCTTCGACAAGCTGGTGTTCTCGAAGGTGAGGGCTCAACTGGGCATGGACGAGGTGTCGGTGGCCGTGACGGCCGCCGCCCCGATCAGTCCCGACCTCCTCTACTTCTTCCAGGCGATCGGGATCCCGCTCTACGAGCTCTATGGCATGAGCGAGACCACCGGACCGGCGACCACCAACCGTCCCGGTCTGAACAAGATCGGCAGCGTCGGTCAGGCGCTCCCGGGTGTCGAGGTGAAGCTCGCCGAGGACGGAGAGATCCTGATGAGGGGCGGAGTCATCACCGCCGGTTACTACAAGCTGGACGCCGAGTCGGCCGAGAGCTTCGACGCCGACGGGTGGCTCCACTCGGGTGACCTGGGCCACATCGACGAGGACGGTTTCCTCTCGATCGTCGGTCGAAAGAAGGAGATCATCATCACCGCGGCCGGGAAGAACGTGGCCCCGGCAAAGCTGGAGACGGCGATGAAGAACCACCACCTCGTCTCGCAGGCGTGCATGATCGGTGACCAGCGCAGGTACCTGACGATGGTGATCGCTCTCGACGCCGAGGAGGCGCCCGCCTGGGCGGCCGCCAATGGTGTCGAGTTCAAGGATCTGGCCACCTTCTCACGTGACCCGAAGGTCCTCGCCGAGATCCAGGGCGCTCTCGAC
>JBFGRR010000248.1:0-2871 GCA_041567215.1 Acidimicrobiia bacterium
GGGGTCCGGTCTCGATGATCAGAGTCGGTGAGGGCGGAGTGCTCTCCACCCACAGGGACCCGAGGGTCTCGACCACCTCGGTCGCCGTCGTCTAGCCCTTGGTCGCGGCGATGATCGCCGCCCAGTCCTCGTCCGCCATCTCGAGGGTGCCGGCGAGAGAGTAGAAACCAACCCGCTTCAGCCGACCGGAGTAGCGCTCCCTGATCGCCTCTCCAACCCGTTCCGGTGCTGCCACGACCGCCACTTCTGCGAGGACTTCGTCCGGTATCACCTCGGCCATCGCTTCCCACTCTCCCCGGCGGCTCATGCGGTTGAGCCGATCGCCGAAGTCCCAGCCGTGCGCATCGAGCACCGGCCGGTAGCTGGGGGTCGATGCATAGAACGAGATCTGTTGCTTCACGGCCGAGGCCATCATCTCCATCTCGGCCTCGTCCCGCCCGGTCACCACGAACACGGTCGAGATCAGATCCACCAGTGCGGCATCCCTGCCCGCTCCGCTGGCGCCTTCCCGGATGTTCGGGATGACCACCTCGTCCAGGTATTTCACGGTGTGGAACGGGTGAACGTGGAACCCGTCACACGCCTCCCCGGCCAGACGGCTGAGGCCGGACCCGACGCCGGCGATGGCGATGGGGATGTCAGGGTGGGAGATCGGCCCGGGATCGAAGAAGGGGGTCATCAGCGAGAACGAGTAGTGGTCTCCTTTGAAGGACAGCCTCTCCCCCGTCTGAAAGGCGCTCCAGATCGCCCGCAGCGCATGCACATACTCCCTCAGCCTCTCGGCGGGTGCCTCCCATGTCCCCGAGAACCGCCTGATCATGTGCGCCCTCACCTGGGTACCCAGCCCGAGGATGAACCGTCCCTGCGACATGGCGGCCAGATCCCAGGCGGTCTGGGCGATGACCATCGGGGATCGCGGGAAGGCAACCGCTATCGCGGTACCCAGGTCGAGTCCCGGGGCGGCCTGGGCCGCGAACCCCAGGGGAAGAAAGGGATCATGCCGGGTCTCGGCGCTGAAAAACCCGTCGTAGCCGAGACCGGCCGCCCGGCGAGCGGCATCGATGGCGGCGAGCGGCGGCTGGGGCGGGAAGTAGTAGTCGACCTTCATCAGTCGTGGATCGTATCGAGCGGGTTGGTACTCTGGGCTGATGAACAAGATCGTCAAAGCAGTCGCCGCCGTGGCCGGGATCGCAGCCGTCGGCTGGGCGATGCGCGACCGTTTCTTCTCCATCGCCTCGCCGAAAGAACCCGAGCCTCCCAGATTCCGCGTCGTGCCGATGGGGGACACGGGAGACGGCGACGACCTCACCACGATCCGTGGAATCGGGCCCGTTTTCGCCGCTCGACTCGGCGCGGCCGGCTACCGGACCCTGGCATCGCTGGCCGGCGCCGACCCTCAGGTCCTGGCCGACGCCGCCGGGGTCACCCGTGAGCGGGCCGAGGACTGGGCGTCTCAGGCAACCTCTCTCCACGTCTGACATCTTGTCCTACCTGATCGCGCCGGAGGATCTGGCGAAGCTCTTCGACGGTGAACCCGCCTACCGCGCGGATCAGCTACTCGACTGGCTCTACCGGAAACCGGTGTTCACCGCGGCGGAGATGACCAACCTGCCATCGAGCATCAGGGCGCACCTCGAGGAAGACCTGTGGCCGTTCTCCTGCGAGGCGGAGCGGGTGGGTGACGCCGGCAAGACGGTGAAGTGGTTGTTTCGGGCCCCGGACGGTGTCGCGATCGAGTCGGTGCTCATGGGGTACCCGCGCCGCGCCACGCTCTGCATCTCCAGCCAGGCCGGATGCGCACTGGGCTGCACGTTCTGCGCCACCGGCCAGTTCGGATTCGAACGCCACCTGGAGCCCGGGGAGATCGTCGCTCAGGTCGCCTGGGCACAGGCGTACCTGCGGACCAGCGGCCTACCAGGAGCTTCGGACCACCTGACCAACGTCGTTTTCATGGGGATGGGAGAGCCCCTCGCCAACTACGACCGGGTCCGCGAGGCGATCCGACGAATCATCGAGGCCATGGGGATGTCGGCCCGCAACCTGACCGTCTCGACCGTGGGAGTGGTGCCGGGCATACGCAGGCTCGCCGAGGAACCGTGGCCGGTGAACCTGGCCGTGAGTCTCCACGCATCTGACGACGAGACCCGCGACAGCCTGGTTCCGCTCAATCGGCGCTATCCGATTGCTGCGGTCGAGGAGGCGGCGAGGTACTTCTTCGACCAGAAGGGCAGGCGGGTATCGATCGAATGGACGATGATCGACGGCGTCAACGATTCGACCGCACAGGCCGACGGCCTCGTGGAGATCGCCCTGCGCCTGCGCGCCCACGTGAACCTGATCGCGCTCAACCCGACACCGCTCACCACGGATACCGCCTCCCCGCGCATCGATGCGTTCGCCCGTCGTCTCGCCGAAGGCGGCGTGAACGTGACCATCCGCGACACCCGCGGCCAGGACATCGAGGGCGCCTGCGGACAGCTGCGGGCCGTCGCCATCGCTTCACAGGGCGGTGACCAGCCGATATAGTGAACAGACGGCGCGGAGCCGGGGGCCTCCCGAAGGGAGCCCGTGCAGACGCGTCGAAGCATCACCATCTCGCTTCTCTGCGCGTTCTCGCTGATCGCCGGTTTCTCCTCCGACTACGAGGTACGCCGGGGGGACACCCTCGACGCCATAGCCCGGGCCCACGGCACGACCGCTACCGAAATGGCGGCATTGAATGCGCTGGCCAACCCCGATCTCATCAGGATCGGCCAGCGCCTCAAACTCCCAGGCAGCCCATCGAGGGCGCACACCGTGGCACCCGGGGAGTCCCTGGCGCGGATCGCAGCCCGATACGGCACCACCGTCGGGGCGCTAGCCGAGGCCAAC